>NZ_JBHUUX010000054.1:0-41942 GCF_042670845.1 Promicromonospora sp. NPDC057138
CACCAGGGCGGCGACCACCGACGCGATCAGCGGGACCGTCAGGTCGGTGAAGATCACGAACGCGACCACGAACACCAGGCCGGGCAGCACCGCCTCCACCAGGCCGCGCACACCTCCGACGGCCGCGGCCGCGGAGAACTCCTCGCCGGTGAGGGCGCGCATGCCGCGCGCGGGGGCCTGGTCGGACTGCTGCTCGGACTGCGGGGGCACGTCGGGACGTGCTGGTTCGCTCATAGGCTCATTGTGCCGTGCTCGCCGGGGTGCTGATCCACCCGCTCACTCACCCGGCCGCGGCCGCAGCTCGTAGCGCGGGTTGAACATGGTGCGACGCCCGTCGGCGTCGCACACCATGCCCTCGACGCGGATGCGGCGGCCGGGCTCGATGCCGTCGATGGTCCGCCGCCCGAGCCACACGAGGTCCAGGGCGCCGGAGCCGTCGAACAGCTCCGCCTCCAGCGTGGGCACGCCCTCGCGGGGCCGCAGCACCACCGAGCGCAGCACGCCGGCGATCTTGCCGCGGCTGCGGATCGGCACCGACGCGACGGCCGCGCAGCCCGCGTTCCGGGAGGCGTCGGCGCGCTCCTCGATGTCCTCGACCTGTTCGTTGGACGCCAGCGTGTGCGCTATGCGGGACGCGAGCACCGAACGCAGCGACATCAGCGGTTCACCTCGTCAGCCGATCTGGGTGATCTCGGGGCCGCGGCGCAGCGGGCCCAGGTCCGGAACCTGCGGGACGGCGTCCTCGGGGCCGACGGCGGCTGCCGGGGCCTGAGCACCATCCTTGCGTGCCGACTTCGGCAGCGCCAGGGGCAGCAGGTCGCGCGGCGGGCGCGGGCTCTGGTCGCGGACCACGACGATGTTCGCGAACACGGACTCCAGCGCCTTGGCCGCCTCGGCGTCGAGCGCCGCCTTGCCCGCGAGCACGCCGCGGATGAACCAGCGCGGGCCGTCCACCCCGATGAACCGGGCCGGCCGCTGACCGGACTGCCCGTCCGGGCCCTTCACCGGCATGCGAACCAGCAGCTCGCGCCCGAACACGCCGGGCACGTCGTCCACGATCCCGCCCTGCCCGCTCACGGACTGCGCGATCTCGTGCCGGATCTCGTCCCAGATGCCGTCGGTGCGCGGTGCGGCGAAGGCCTGGATCTGGAGGTTCGACCCCTCGAGCGCGGCCGTCACCCCGGTCACCTTCTGCGTCTTCTTCTCGATCTCCATGCGGAGCTCGAGGCCCGGCATCACCGGCAGCCAGATGGCGCCGAGGTCGACGCGCGGGCCCATCTCGCCCACCTGCGACCGGTCGAAGGGCCCGTGCGGCCGCTTCCGCTGCTCGGCCTCCACCGACGCCCACTCCACCGGGGCGGGCTCATTCGCCGTGCCTCGTCGGCTGAACAGACCCACAGCCACGCTCCTTCGTAGTTCCTCGGTCCGCGCGTGCGCGATGGCGCAGCGCGGCAGCGTTATCCACTCGTTACTTACAGCCTAGACCCGTCCGGCGCGGAGCCCGCACCAAACGTTCAGCGCCCCGCGAAACCGCCGCTGGAGCCGAAGCCGCCGTCGCCGCGGTGCGAGCCCGGCAGGGTCTCGGCGGCCAGGAACCGGGCCCGCTCGACCTTCTGGATCACGAGCTGCGCCACCCGGTCGCCACGTACCAGCTTCACTGCCTCGGCGGCGTCGGTGTTGAGCAGGATCACCTTGATCTCGCCGCGGTAGCCCGCGTCCACCGTGCCCGGCGCGTTCACTATCGTCACGCCGTGCTTCGCCGCCAGGCCCGACCGCGGGTGCACGAACGCCGCGTAGCCGTCCGGCAGCGCTATCGAGACCCCGGTGGGCACTACCACCCTGCCCTGGGGCGGGATCTCGACGTCGACCCGGGTCACCAGGTCGGCGCCGGCGTCGCCGGGGTGCGCGTAGGAGGGGGCGGGGACGTCGTCGAGGAGCCTGACGAGCACGTCGACCGTGCTGCCGTCGTCGGTGGGCACAGGGGTGGGCACGCCGGAAGAGTACGCCACCTCGGCGCGCCACGCCGCAAGAGCGCCGGAGTGCGCGTCGGGGCAGTGCTCACGGCTGGGATGATGTCCCCATGACGGCGACCACCCTCACCTTCCACGAGCGTCTTCTGCCCGGTCCCGGTGGCTGGCTCGGCACGGTCGGTCTGGGCGCCATCGCGGCGATAGCGCTGTGGCCGGTGCACGCGGCGGCTGCGGTCGCCACCGGCCTGCTGGTGTGCGTGGGGTCGGCGGTCGCCCTGGCGGCGACCTCCCCCGTCGTGGAGGTGTCCGACGGCGTCCTGCGGGCCGGGAGCGCCCGCGTGCCGGTCACGCTGCTCGGCTCCGCCGAGGCGCTCGACGTCGCCGCCATGCGGCACGAGCTGGGCCCGGGGCTCGACGCGCGGGCCTACGTGTGCCTGCGCGCGTGGGCACGGACCGGGGTCCGGGTCGCGCTCGACGACCCGGCCGACCCCACCCCCTACTGGCTCGTCTCCACGCGCCGCCCGGAGCTGCTGGTGCAGGCTCTGCGGAACTGAGCTGACGGCCTGACCCCGGACACGACGAAGGCTGCCACGCACTCGCATGACAGCCCGGTCGTGTCGTCAGTGCCGAAGGCCTGGTGGATCAGGCGGCGCACTCCGTGCAGATCATCTGGCCGGCCTTCTCGTAGGCCAGCTGGCTGCGGTGGTGCACCAGGAAGCAGCTCGAGCACGTGAACTCGTCCGCCTGACGCGGCAGCACGCGTACTGCGAGCTCCTCGCCGGACAGGTCCGCGCCCGGGAGCTCGAAGCCCTCGGCCGCTTCGGTCTCGTCCTCGTCCACAACGCCCGAGGACTTGTCAGAACGACGTGCCTGCAGCTCCTGAATCGAATCCTGCTCGACATCCTCATCGGTCTTGCGTGGGGCGTCGTAGTCAGTTGCCATGTGGTGTTCTCCGTCGGTAGGTGGTCGCGCCGGAAGGTTTCGGGTCGTCCAGGGGTTCGACGCCGCCCCGGCCGGGTCACCGCACGCGCCGTCGAACGGCGTCCGTTACGGGTGTACGCGCAGATAATGCACACGACCCCGGTTTTGTTCCCGAGTCGGCCCACGGATTGTGCACCATTTCTGTCAGGCGCGCTACATCTGCAGGTGTAACCCCGGTCACGTAGGCTTTGACCTGCATCAACGCCCCGTCAATTGCCTTTGGACCCCTATCGGGCGGGAGAGCTCTCCCAGCGCGTTGTCAGAAAAAAGATCACCCGATCTCGTCGGTTCCCGCGCCGTCCGCGTCCGCGGCCTCGAGGATCTCGACGAGCTGCGCGACGAGCCCGTCCGGGCCCGCCACCGTCATGTCGGCGCCCGCCGGACCGCCCCGCAGGCCGGTCACCACGGCGCCCGCCTCGGTGGCCACCACCGCACCCGCCGCCATGTCCCACGGGTTCAGGCCGCGCTCGTAGTACAGGTCGATCGAGCCGTCCGCGAGCAGGCACAGGTCGATCGCAGCGGACCCGAGCCGCCGGATGTCCCGGATCTTCGGCAGCACCTGGGTGAGCACCTGGGCCTGGTGGGCCCGGCGTCCGGCGTCGTACCCGAAGCCCGTGCCGACCAGCGAGGTGCCCAGCGACGCCGCGGCGCCCAGCCGGACCGGCGCGCCGTCGCGCGTGGCGCCCTCGCCGAGCCCGGCCGACCACGTGCGCCCGTCCGCGACGCTGTGCACGCAGCCGGCCAGCACGGTCCACGAGGCGGGCTCGGGCGGGCCGGCCACCACGGCCACCGACACGGCCCACGACGCCACCCCGTACAGGTAGTTCACCGTGCCGTCGATCGGGTCCAGGACCCAGGTGAGGCCGCTGGTGCCGGCGACGTCGTCGCCCTCCTCGCCCAGGATCGCGTCGTCGGGCCGCTCGGCGGCGATCATCTCGCGCAGCAGGTCCTCCGAGGCGCGGTCCATGACCGTGACCGGGTCCACGTCGCTCGACTTGGTGGCCGCGACCACCACGCGCTCCGGTCTGCCCTCGCGTACCAGAGCACCGGCTGCCGTCGCGAGACGGACGGCGAGGTCGCGGAGGGCGGTGACGGTGACGCCGTCGGGCAGCTCGGGCAGAGCGGGTGAGATCACGCACCCATCCTGCCGCAAGCGCCCGCCGGCCACTATCCCGCGGCACACCGACGCGCCTGCGCCGCGTGACCGCCCCGCGGTGGCAGGCTCGCCCCACAGGACTACCCCGGGAGGACTGGCATGGACGAGCTGGAGCTGGTGAGGCTGCACGAGGACGGTGAACGACTCGTCCTTGTCGCGCGCGACGGCGCCCAGAGCACCCTGCCCATCACCGATGCCCTGCGTGCCGCCATCCGTGGAGACCGGCCCCGCGTGGAGTCGATCCGGGCCCAGGAAGCCTCGGCGCTGCGCCCCCGCGAGATCCAGGAGCGCCTGCGGGCCGGCGAGACGTGCGAGGCGCTCGCCGAGGCCTCGGGCCTGCCGATCGAGCACGTGCGGCGCTTCGAGTACCCGGTCATCTCCGAGCGCGAGCACGCGATCTCCCGGGTCCGGGCCAAGGCCGTCCTGACGGACGACGACGGCTCCACCACGCTGGGCGAGATCGCCGACGAGCGGCTGCGCTCGCGCGGCGTCCGGCCCGACGACGCCCGGTGGACAGCCACCCGGGAGGGCGCCCACCCGTGGATCGTGCAGGTTGAGTTCACCGCCGCCGAGAAGCCGCGCGCCGCCCGCTGGTCCCTGGAGCCGCGCGGCGGCTTCGTGACGGCGCTCGACGACGAGGCCCGCTGGCTCGGCCTCCCGGAGGACGACGGCGGCCCGGCGCTGGCCGGGGTGTCGACCCTGCCGCCACACCGCGGCAACCAGCACCCGTCACGTCCGCGGCCGCACGAGCCGGACGACACGGACCTGCTGCTCGACAACCTGTCGGAACGGCGCGGCCAGCGGCCCGCCCGGCGCCCCACCCCGGACGCCGAGCCGCCGGACCTGCTGGAGCTCGACGACCTGGACGGCCGCGACGGACCCCCGGAGCCCGCGCCGGAGCCCGCTGCGGAGCCGTCCGCCGCCGTCGTCGACATCGGCGCGCGGCGGGGCGGGTCGCGCCCGAAGATGCCGCAGGTCTTGGTGCCGGACTCCCCCGCCGACCTGGAGTGGGAGGGACCGAGCCAGTGGGAGATCCCGGGCCCGACGGCGGACGCGGGGCGCCAGGCCGACGCGGAGCAGAAGCCGGAGGCGGAGGCCGAGCCCGCCGCCGTGCAGCCGGCGACGGCCAAGCCCACCGACAACCCCGCGCCGAGACCCGAGCCGGAGAAACCGCCGGCCGAGCCCGCGAAACGCCCGGCGGCCAAGCGCGGCCGCAAGTCGCGCGCGCAGGTACCGAGCTGGGACGAGATCGTGTTCGGCTCGCGCCCGGAGATCTAGCGCCGATACCGGGTAGTCGCCCGGTATCGGCGCCTGGCCGTGACCGCGTCAGGCCATCTCGGGCACGTGGAGGTGCGCGAACGCGATCTCCAGCTCCTCGACGTCGTCGATCGTGGCGCCGAGCTCACGGACGATGCCGGTGCGGATGTTGGCTGCGGCGCCACGGCTCGCCTCGAGGGACTCGCGGGTGTCGAAGGCAGCCGTGCCGACGATCCGGCCGGCCGCACGGTCGACCATCAGGCTGGCGCTGCAGAATCCGTCCATCGCCTGGATCTGCGGCAGGATGACCATCCGGTAGAGGTCGATGCCGCGATCGACGATGGCCTGGTCGCCGCTCAGCCAGGTGAGGCGGGCGTGGGCGCCGTCGGGCGCGGCGTGGTCGCGGTGGACGACGGCGACCTCCCACTGGTGGACCTCGCTGCCGCTGGTGCTGCCCAGAGCCATCTCTGCGCGGTCGCGCAGCGGTCGCACGGTGTCGGCGCTCATCCGCATCGCGTCCTCGGTCTGCCACGACGTCGTGGCGATGCAACGGCCGGTCTCCCGGTCGACGAGCAACGACATGCCGGCACAGCCGTCCATCGTGGTGACGGCCGGGAAGACCTCCTCGCGAACGAGCCTCAGCCCGTCGTCGATCTTGGCGGGATCTCCTCTGACTTCACTGGTGCGTACGTACATGACGGACTCCCTGTCTTCGAGGCAGCATCCGGACGGCGCTGCCGTCCCTACTCACACTCCGCCGCCGGGTGGCCCTGGTCAACCGGAGAGCGCGACGCCGTCAGGCCCAGAGCGACTCGTGGGCGGACCGCCGCCGCGCGGTCAGCGCTGTCATGCGCCGCATGTGGTGCCGGCGGCACAGCACCTCGTAGGCGACCTCGGCCGGCGTCTCACGCTCGCCGACGTCGCCGATCACCACCTGCTCGCCCTCGGTGACCATGACGCCGTCGACGGTGCGCGCGTTGAGCGTGGCGCGCGCCCCGCACCAGCACAGGGACTGCACCTGGAGCACCTCGATGCGGTCGGCGAGCTCGATGAGGCGGGCCGAGCCGGGGAACAGCCGGGTGCGGAAGTCGGTGGTGATGCCGAACGCGAAGATGTCGATCTCCATCTCGTCGACGAGCCGCGCGAGCTGCTCCACCTGCTCGGGCGAGTAGAACTGCGCCTCGTCGCACACGAGGTAGTCCACGGCTTCGCCGGTGGCGCGCCGGCCGCTGATCTCGGCCCAGAAGTCGGTGGTGTCGGTGACCTCGTGGGCCGCCACCTCGAGCCCCAGGCGGCTGGAGACCCGGGACTGGCCCGCCCGGTCGCCCCGGCTGAAGATGAGCCCCTCGCGCCCGCGGGCGCGGTAGTTGTGGTCGGTCTGGAGCGCGAGGGTGGACTTTCCGGAGTCCATGGTCCCGGAGAAGAAGACGAGCTCGGCCATGGTTCTTTCCTCAGGGGCTCAGGCGACGGCGGTCAGCAGGGGCACGAGCATCTCGTGGGGGGTCAGGGAGCCGTGCACGCCGGGCAGCGCCCGGGCGTCCGCGGAGTGCACCCGCGAGTCGACGACGGTGGCGGCGCCGGTCATGGCGACCACCACGTCGCCGATCGCGGGCAGCACGTGCTCGGCGACCGGCCCGAACCACCCGTCCGCGACCGCCTGCTCCCGGCTCAGGACAAGGGCGTGGTCGCCCAGGCGTCCGGCCCACCGCCGGGCGACGTCGTCCGGGTCGACGCCGTCGGCCACGTAGACGTGCACGGCGCGCGGCTCGCCGCCGACCATCGCGACGCCGGGCTTCAGCTCGGGGTCGGTGGCGACGTCCCACTGGGTGGTCAGGTCGGCCTTGATCTGGCCGTGGTCCGCCGTGACGACCACGAGCGTGCCGCGCGGGACGCCGCGCAGCAGGCGGCGCAGCTCGCGGTCGGTCGACTCCAGGGCGTCGCCCCACTGCCAGGAGTCCCAGCCGAAGCCGTGCCCGGTCTTGTCGACCTCGCCCTGGTACAGGTAGACGAGGCGCTGCGGCGCGCCCGGCCGGCGCAGCGCGGCGACCGTGGCGTCCACGCGCTGCTCGAACGTCTCGGCGGCGACGTAGGTGGGGCCGCGCAGGGCCGCCTGGGTCATGCCGGACCCGGCGAACTTCCGCGGGCCGGGGGCCGTGACCTGGATGCCGGCTGCCACCAGCGCCTCGAAGACCGTCGGCTCGCGCTGCAGGTCTGCGGGGTCGCCGAGCTCCTTCCACTGCACCAGGGACGCCAGCCGGCCCGTCTCCGGGTTGCGCTGGGTGTAGCCGAGCATCCCCGTGCGGCCCGGGGTGGTGCCCGTGCCGAAGATGCTCAGGCCCGCGGCCGTCGTGGACGGAAAGCTGGAGGTGAGGGTCGCGGCCCGCTCGTCCCGCTCGCGCAGCAGCCCGCGCAGGAACGGCGCGTGGCCCCCGCGCTCGGCGAGGTTGCGGATGCCGAGCCCGTCCACCAGGACGACGACCACGCGGTCGGCGTCGGGCAGGTCCAGGGCGGCGCGGCAGCCCGCCGCGGTGAGGCCCGTGGCGGTGGTGAGGTCGTGGCCCAGGGCGCCCGCCGCGGCGGGCATGACCGCGGCCAGGCTCGTCGTGTCGTAGGACGGCGCGACCAGTGGGTCGGGGAGGTTCGCCGCCGTCACTTCGGCGCGGACGTGGCCCGGGACAGGGCGCGGGCGAAGTCGACGGCGGCGCGGACGGCGTCGTTCCCCTCTGCCTCGCCGGAGACGCGGACCACCACGTCGTCGGGCGTGAGCTGGCCGGTCAGGCCGTGGTCCGCCGTGCAGCCCGGGTCGACGCAGGTGGCGGGCTCCAGGTCGACGCGGGACACCGCGCCCCAGCCCACCGCGAGCGTGACCTCGCGGGTCGCGCCGGTGCGCGGGTACCGCTCCGGGTCCGCGATCACGTGGGTGAGCGCCACGGAGCGGATCTCGCGCACGGGCACCACCTCGGTGGTGGCGGCCGCCGAGCCGGGGCGGGCCGGGTCCTCGCCCGAGTGGTCGTCCACGTGGGCGGTGACCAGGCGGGTCGGCGTCAGCACCAGGACGGTGAGGTGCCGGCGCACCTCCGAGTCGAAGGTGGTCTCCGCCTGCACGAGGTGGGCCACCACCTCCTCGTCGGCCAGCGCCACATCGAGCACGTCCGCGACGAGCTCCGGGTAGTAGCCGGCCCGGTGCAGGTGGGCGGTCAGGTCATCACGGGCATCGGTAGGGGCATGGGGCACGGAGGGAATCATCCCACGAGAGGGCCCTTCGCCGTTAGCCCGGCAGTGCCCGGCGCGGGGCGTCCGTCCGGCGCTCGGCGGGCCGCAGCCGGATCGCCGCGTGCAGCACGGAGGCGCCGTGCTCCGCGACCGCGACCGGGTACAGCTCCAGGGACGCGAGCTCCGGCAGGTCCTCCGCCATGACCGACACGCGCGCCAGCACGTCCTCCAGCGCGGCGACGTCGGCGGCGGGCGCGCCCTGGTACCCGAACAGCCGCGGCGCCGCGCGCACGCCGCGCACCATGCGCGCCACGTCGACGTCGGTCAGCGGCGGGACGCCGTGGGTCACGTCGTCGAGCAGGTCGACGGCGTCGCCCGCGAGCCCGAACGACACCACGGGCCCGAACAGCTCGTCCTCCACCGACCGCACCACGCACGCCACCCCGGTCGGCGCCATGGCCTGCACCTCCAGCACGGGGTCGGGCGCCGGCAGCAGGGCCGACGCCGAGGTGAGCATCCGCTCGGCGTCCTCGGTCAGGTCCTCGGCGTCGGCGATGTCGAGGCGCACGCCGCCCAGGTCGGCCCGGTGGCGCAGGGCGGGCGCGGCGATCTTGAGCGCCACCGGCCAGCCCAGCTCCTCGGCGGCGGCCACCGCCTCGGCCGCCGAGCGCACGGTCCGCGACCCCCACAGGGTCAGGCCGTAGCAGGCCAGGAGCTCGGTGGCGGCCGCCTGGTCCAGGACCAGGCCGTCGGGGGCGTCGCTGGGCAGCGAGCCGAGCAGCGACTCGACGAGCGTGCGGGCCTGGGCCCGCGCGGCGCCGTCGGAGAACCCCCGCCGGAGTATCGGTCGGACCGGCGTGCCGTGGTCCTGGGTGCGCCACTGCGCGTAGCGCACCACCTCGCCGAGGGCCCACACGGCGTCCTCCGGCGTGGAGAAGGCGGGGATGCGGACGCCGCCGGACGCCAGCTCGTCGGGCATGCCGTGCAGGCCGAGTGCGCTGACGACGGTGGTGCGGCCGGTCCGGGCGGCGGCCTCGGTCACGGCCCGGGCTATCGCGTCGGTGCGCGGCAGCACGACGGGCACGGAGACCACCACCACGGCGTCGCAGGCGCCGGGCGCGTAGAGGGCGTCGACGGCGGCGGCGATCTCGTCGTCGGGCGCGTCCGCGGACAGCGGCTCCGGCGGCCCGACGACTGTCAGGCCCGCCGCGGCGACGGCGTCGGCCACGAGCACCGCGAGCGACGGCGAGCTCGCGAGGATGCCCACGCGGCCGCCGGTCGGGAGCGGCTGGTGCGCCAGCACCTGCGCGACGTCCATGAGCTGGTGCGTGTTCTCCGCGCGGATGACGCCGGACTGCCGCAGCACCTCGTCGAGCATCCGCCGCGGCGCGCGCGTGGCGCGGACCGCGTGCCCGGGCGGCACCACGCTCCCGTGGCGGCCCGCCACGACCACGACCACGGGCTTGACCTGCGCCAGGCGGCGGGCGATGCGCGAGAACTTGCGGGGGTTGCCGAGCGTCTCCAGGTACAGGCAGGCGACGTCGGTGTGCGGGTCGTCCTGCCAGTACTGCATGACGTCGTTGCCCGAGACGTCCGCCCGGTGTCCCGCCGACACGAGCGTCGACAGGCCGAGCCCGCGGCGCTTGACCGTCTCGGCGGCCGTGACCGCGACCGGCGAGCTCTGGCTGAACAAGCCGACCCGGCCGGGCTTGGGAGCCGTCAGCGCGAGGCTCGCGCGCAGGCTCGCGCCCGGGACGTTGGTGAGCAGGCCGTAGCTCGCCGGGCCGACCACCCGCATGCCCTCGGCGTGCGCGGTGCGCAGCAGCTCGCGGCGGCGGGCGACGCCGTCGGGCCCTGCCTCGGCCCACCCAGCCGACAGCACGACGACGCCGCGCGCGCCCGTGCCGCGCAGGCGTCGGACCGTGTCGATCACGTCGTCGGGCGGGGCGGCGACGACGGCCAGGTCCACCCCGGCTGTCCTGTCCCCGGCTGTCCCCTCCCCGGCTGTCCCTTCCCCGCCCACTCCACCCCTGCCGACGTCGGCCCAGGTCACGTCTGTGCCCAGCACGACCAGCTCAGTGTCGCCGGGGTCCGCCGCGTGGGCCTCGCGGACGCGGGCGGCCAGCAGCTCGTCGACCGTGCCGCCCTGCTCCGGGCCGACCAGGAGCACCCGCCTCGCCGAGAGCAGCCCCTGCATGGAACGGGCCTCGGTGCGGTGCTCGCGGTCGGCCATCACCTCGCGGGACCGGTCGGTCGGGTCGAGGTCGACGGAGACGGTGACGACGCCGTCGTCCAGGTGCTGCTCGACGGCGTAGCCCGCCTCCCGGAACACGCCGAGCATCGCCCGGTTCTGGGGCAGCACCTCGGCGATGAACCGGTGCACGCCCCGCTCGCGCGCGGCGGCGGCGATGTGCTCCAGCAGGACGGACCCGAGGCCCTGGCCCTGCAGCGCGTCGGCGATGTTGAACGCGACCTCGGCGGTGCGGCGGCCGGGCCGGTCGTCGATCACGTCGTAGCGCGCGACGCCTACGATGTCCTCGCCGCCGTCCTCGCCGCCCGGGCCCGGCCGGACCGCGACCAGCGCCGCCCGCCGCACGTGGTCCACGGTGACGAACTGGGTGAGCAGGCGGTCCGGGATGCGCTGCAGCGCCGCGAAGAACCGCAGGTAGGTGGAGCGCTCCGACTGGGCCATCTGAAAGCGCTGGAGCGCGTCGGCGTCCTCGGGCCGGATGGGGCGCACGTGGGTGGTGGACCCGTCGCGCAGCACCACGTCGGCCTCCCACTCGACCGGGTACTCGGTCGAGCTGGGCAGGCGCACCGTGCCTACCGGTCGGTCGGCCCGTTCTGGCTGGTCCACGGGACCAAGGCTAACGACAAGGTCCCGTCCGGGGGTCAGCGGACCAGCACTCAGCGGATCAGGACCATGCCGACGAGCAGCATCACCGCGAAGCCCACCAGCACCAGCCGCTGACGGCGGTTCGGGCCGGACGCCGTGAGGATGGCCGCCACCGCCGGCCCCGCCGCGAGCAGGAGCCACCCGCCCAGCGCGGGCGCCACGTTCGCGGACACCGCGGCGACGGCGACGACCACCAGGCCGTGCACCACGCCGAGCCCGACCCGCATCGCGACGACCACGTGCAGGACGGCGGCGAGTATCGCCAGGCCGGCCCACATGGTGATGCCCTCCTCGAGGCAGCCCCACTCCTGCTGGGCGCACTGCCAGGACTGCATCCACCAGGTCACCAGCGCGCCGAGCACCAGCACGGGCACCACGCTGAGCCCGACGACGCCGTAAGCGAGCCCGACGCGGACCAGCCATCCCGGCAGGGTGGTTGACCTGCTGAGCAATGGCATTTCGGGCATACCCGAATAGTGCCAGGTGAGCCGCGAAAAGTGCACATGCTCTCACCCGGCGCTCACCCGGTGGCCTCGCGCGACGTCCGGGTGCGACGCCAGCGGGGTGCCACCGGAGTGTGGGTGGCGCGGGGTACGGTTTGCCTGTCCGATCCGCCCCAGAATCCAGGAGCTCCACGAACCATGGCGCGCAAGCCGTCGCAGCCGCTCGACGAGAGCGAGATCCACGAGAAGGTCGTGGACATCGACGTCGCCTCGGAGATGGAGGCCTCGTTCCTCGAGTACGCGTACTCCGTCATCTACTCGCGGGCCCTCCCGGACGCGCGCGACGGCCTCAAGCCGGTGCAGCGCCGGATCCTCTACATGATGTCGGACATGGGGCTGCGCCCCGACCGCGCGCACGTGAAGTCGTCGCGCGTGGTGGGCGAGGTCATGGGAAAGCTGCACCCGCACGGTGACGCCCCCATCTACGACGCGCTGGTGCGCCTGGCGCAGGACTTCTCGCTGCGGCTGCCGCTCGTGGACGGCCACGGCAACTTCGGCTCGCTCGACGACGGCCCCGCCGCCCCCCGGTACACCGAGGCCCGCCTCGCGGCGTCGTCGATGGCGATGACGACGGGTCTCGACGAGAACGTCGTGGACTTCGTCCCGAACTACGACAACAAGCTGACCCAGCCCGAGGTGCTGCCCTCGGCGATCCCGAACCTGCTGGTCAACGGCGCGTCCGGCATCGCGGTCGGCATGGCCACGAACATGGCGCCGCACAACCTCGTCGAGGTCGTCTCCGCGGCGCAGCACCTGATCAAGAACCCCGAGGCCACGCTGGAGGACCTGCAGCGGTTCGTCCCGGGGCCGGACCTGCCCACGGGCGGCAAGATCGTGGGGCTGGAGGGCGTGCGCGACGCGTACCGCACCGGCCGCGGCAGCTTCCGCACCCGGGCGACCGCGCGGATCGAGAACGTGACCCCGCGCCGCAAGGGCATAGTCGTCACCGAGCTGCCGTACCTCGTCGGCCCGGAGAAGGTGATCGAGAAGATCGCCGACGGCGTCAAGGCCAAGCGCATCCAGGGCGTCACCAACGTGCAGGACCTCACCGACCGCACGCACGGGCTGCGCCTGGTCATCGAGGTCAAGACGGGCTTCGACCCGGACGCCGTCCTGGAGCAGCTGTACCGCGTGACGCCGCTGGAGGACTCGTTCGGCGTCAACAACGTGGCGCTGGTCGACGGCCAGCCGCGCACCCTCGGCCTGGTCGAGATGCTGCGCGTGTGGGTGGAGCACCGCATCCTCGTGGTGCGGCGCCGGTCGCAGCACCGCCTGGACAAGCGCCTCGAGCGCCTGCACCTGGTCGACGGCCTGCTCATCGCGATCGTCGACATCGACGAGGTGATCCAGGTCATCCGCTCGTCCGACGACGCCGGCATCGCCCGCGACCGCCTGCGCGAGGTCTTCGACCTGTCCGAGCCGCAGGCGTCCTACATCCTGGACCTGCAGCTGCGCCGCCTGACCAAGTTCTCCCGCATCGAGCTGGAGAAGGAGGCCGAGGAGCTGCGCCGCGAGATCGCCGAGCTGGAGCAGATCCTGGGCGACGAGAAGCTGCTGCGCCGCCTCGTCAGCACCGAGATGGGCGAGGTCGCCAGGACGTACGGCACGCCCCGTCGCACCGTCCTGCTCGACGCCGCCGGCGGGTCCGTCGGCTCGGTCGCCGTCGCGCCGTCGAACGGGCGCAAGAAGGGCGTCGAGCCGATCGACCTGCAGATCAAGGACCTGCCCACCCGGGTGGTGCTGTCCGCGACCGGCCTGCTGGCGCGCCTCCCGGACGACGCCCCCGTGGCGCGCGACGGCAACCGCGCCGCGCACGACGCCCTGCGCGGCGACGCCGTCGCGACGACCCGCGGCCAGGTGGGCCTGGTGACGTCGGCCGGCCGCATGCTGCGCGTCTCCGTGCTGGACCTGCCCTCGCTGCCGCCGACCGACGGCGCGCCGTCGCTGTCCGGCGGCATCCCGGTCAGCGAGCTCGTGGAGCTGGAGCACGGCGAGACCGTGCAGACGGTCACGGGGCTCGGTGCCGACGCTCCGACCGTCGCCGTCGGCACGGCACAGGGCATCGTCAAGCGCGTGGCGCCGTCCGACGCCCCGGCCAAGGGCGACGAGTGGCCGGTCATCGCGCTGAAGGACGGCGACGCCGTGGTGGGCGCCGCCGTCGTGTCGGACGACGACGAGCTGGTCTTCGTGGCCGACGACTCGTCGCTGCTGCACTTCCCCGCCTCCGCCGTCCGACCGCAGGGCCGGGCGGCCGGCGGCATGGCGGGCATCAAGCTCGGCGCGGACCGGAAGGTGGTGTTCTTCGGTGCGGTACCGGCCGGGGCCGACGCCACGGTGGTGACCATCGCCGGTGCGGGTGACGCGCTCCCGGGGATCGAGCCGGGCGCGGGCAAGGTGACCCCGTTCGCGCTGTACCCGGGCAAGGGCCGCGCGACCGGCGGCGTGCGGTCGCAGCGGCTCCTGAAGGGTGAGGACGGCCTCATCCTGGCCTGGGTCGGCGCCACGCCCCCGCGTGCGCTGGGCGCCGGCGGCCAGCCGGTCGACCTGCCCGAGGTGGACGAGCGCCGGGACGGGTCGGGCACCCCGATCGCGGCGCCGGTAGCGGTGATCGGCTGACGCGCGAGCACTCGCGAAAAGTAGTGTGGTGGAAGCTGTCGATTCTGGAGGCGCTCGCCCGTCCAAGGCGTGTCAACATTCCCGAAAGAGGAGCTCGACATGGCTGACACCTGGGTATTCCTGATCCGCGAGAACGACTGGGACTCGGACGCCTACCTTCCGGAGAACCTGAAGGGGCAGGACCGCACCGAGGACATGAGCTTGGCCGCCCACGGGCGCTTCCAGGAGGCCGTCACCGACCTGGGCGCCAAGCTCACCGGTGCCGCCGCCCTGCAGAACGCCAAGTACGGCGGGTGGGTCGCGGTCGGCGACGACAGCGCCGAGCCGGTCTACACCGACGCGCCGTTCACCGACACCAACGAAGTGATCACCGGGTTCTACCAGGTCGAGTGCGACGAGGCCACAGCGCGCAAGCTCGCGGCGCTCGTGCCCAGCGGCAACGCGATCGAGTGGCGCAAGGTCATCAGCTTCGACTCCTGAATGCCGATCGACCCCGCGGCGTTCCGCACCGCCTGGCCCCAGGTGGTGCGGTCGCTCGCCGTGACCACGCGCAGCCTGGACAGCGGTGAGGAGTACGCCGCGGAGGCGTTCGCGCGCGCCGCGGCGCAGCCGGACGGCGTGATCGACGACCTGGTCGGCTGGTGCGTCCAGGTCGGGCGCCGGACCTGGCTCGACACTGTGCGGCATCAGGCGGTGTTCGCCCGGATCCAGCCCCAGCTCGCGCGTCCGGAGGTGGCCGCCGTGGACGTGCCGACCGAGCCGGGCGACGACCTCGACGACCGCCTCGCCCTGCTCTTCGTCGCCTGCGACGACGCCATAGCGCCCGGCGCGCAGCTGGTCCTCGCGATGCGGGTGGTCTGCGGTCTCACGATCCGCCAGATCGCGGGGCACCTCGGCGTCGCTGAGGCGACAGCGGCCGCGCGGCTCACCCGGGCGAAGTCCGCGCTGGCCAGGGCGCGCGGCGAGTTCGCCGTGCCGGACGCCGCGGCCCGCGGAGCACGGCTGCCCGTCGTGCTCGCGTGCGTGGCCGGCCTGTTCACCGTGGGCCAGCGGGACGGCCTGGAGCCCGCCGACGCCACGGAGGACCCCGCCCGCGACGCGCTGACGCTCGCCGAGGCGCTGGTCGCCCAGTACCCGGACGATCCCGAGGTGATCGGCCTGCGCGCCGTGTGCCGCCTCGGCCTGGCCCGGCGCCCCGGCCGGGTGCGCGACGGCGTGGCGCTGCCCCTCGACGAGGTGGACCGCTCGGCCTGGGACCAGCGACTGCTGTCCGCCGGCCTGGACGACGCCACGGCGGCGATCGCGCGCGGGGAGACGCGCGGCGGGCCGGGCGCGTCTGGCGGGCCAGGCCGCTTCGCGCTGGAGGCGGCGATCTCCGGCGTCCACGCCTCGGCCCGCGACGCGGCCGGCACGGACTGGTCCCGCCTGGCCCAGCTCTACGACGCGCTGCTGCGGGTCTGGCCGTCCCCGGCGACGCGCGTGGCACGCCTCGTCGTGCTCGGCCGGCTCGCGATGCGCGACGGCGACGACCTCAGCGTCATCGAGCACGAGCTCGAAGACCTGGTCGCGGACGGTCCGCCGTACGCCGCCCGCGACGCGAGCCTCGTCCTGGCCGACCTCGCCCGGCGCACCGGCCGGACCGACGACGCCGCCGGACGCTACCGCGAGCTGCTGGACGTGATCCCGGCCGGTCCGCTGCGGGAGTTCTGCCGCCGGTACGCCGGGTAGGCGCACGACGCCTGGTCGATCGCGGCGGCCCAGCGCCTCGGCGTGATCCCTCCGCTTGGTGGACGTGACCAGCGCCAGGGTCAAGTTGATCGGCTGGTCGGCAGTCGGCGGTCGGTGGCCGATGGAACACCGGTCCAAGCCCGGGCTCGACGAGCGTCCCGCGAGCACCAGGCAGGCGGGCGGGGCACCGCGTCGGTCTCGACGACGACGGCATCGACGTTTGGCCGTGGCCGTGGATGCTCCAGGCAAATGCCCAGGCGGTCGACGTCAACCGACTCTTCGGGCGCGTCAGCGGGTCTGCGTTGTGCCGGTTGCCGATGCGACGCGGACGCGCTGACACGGATGCCGGCCCTGTCGGATCGGCCCTGTCAGATCGGCCCTGTCAGAAGGGTGGGGCGTCGGGGTCGTTCGTGTCGGTGGGCTGGTCGGTGGGTTCGTCGGGGGTGCTGGGCATGGCTCCGGGTTCGGTGGTCTGGTAGGGGCGGGGCAGGTGTCGGCCGGTGAGGGCGTGGAGGGTGAGGTCGTTGCTGGTGTCGGGATCGATCTCGTCGATCTCGACGTGGGTGTCCAGCGCGGTCGGCGGCCGGACGTGCGTCCTGCCTGTGGGAGCGGTCCACGTCGTCACCCCGGTGTCGGGGTCGCGGATGACGCCCCAGCCAGCGTGGGTTTTGAGCAAGTGATGCTTGCGGCACAGCGCGTGGAGGTTGCGGGCGTTGGTCTGCCCACGTTGACCGTCCCGGGTCCCGTCCGTGCTCGCGTTGTCGTGGTTGGTCTTGTCGTGGTTGGTCTTGTCGTGGTCGAAGGGGTGGATGTGGTCGAGGTCGCATCGGCTGGCCGGGATGTCGCACCATCCGAACATGCAGTGCTCGTCGCGGGCCTCGACGGCGGCGCGCAGGGTCTTGCCGGGTTGGTAGGTGGTGGTGGAGTAGTCGGTCAGGATCCCGGTGACGGGGTCGGTCAGGAGTCGTTGCCAGGTCGCGTCCTGGGCGATGGCCGTGGCGGTGTCGGCGGGGATGGGGCCGTACCCGTCCAGGTGTCCGGGGGCGTCGTCCAGGCCGAGGAGCGCGGTGGCGGGGATCGTGACCCGGATGACGGGGCGGGTCGGCGTGATCCGGACCGGCCGCACGACCTCCTGCACCACTTTCTGCACCACAACCTGCTGGACAGGTGCCCGGCCGCCACACGTGCACACCGGCACGTCCGCGCCCTCAGAGGCCTCCGCGGCCTCCGCGGCCTCAGACGCTTCCGCGCCGCTGGACTGCTCGGCACCAGCCGACTCGGCACCAGCCGGCTCGGTGTCCGCCGGCTCCGCTGCGGGGTCCGTGTCGGGTTCGGGGTCGGTGAAGCGGTCGGCGGGTAGGAGGCGGCCGGTGATGATGCCGGTCAGGGAGTCGGCGCGCAGCTGCCCGAGGGTGCGGTCCTCGCCGGTGACGTGGCGCAGCTGGTGGGCCATGTCGTCGACCACGCCCCAGACCGCCGCGGCGTCGGTCGCGGGCAGGTACGCCGAGAGCCAGCCCATGTCGTTGTGCGCCCGGTCGACCTGCACGCTGCGCCGGGCCGTCTCGGCCTTGGCGGTGGCGGCGGCGCCGTGCCGGTTCTTCGCGAACGCGAGCATCTTGTTCTGCAGCCACTTCCACGTGTGTCGCGGTGCCCGGGGCAGGAACTTCTGGATCGCTTCGGCGCGTTCGGCCACCGTCAGCTGCGTGGCGGAGCGCAGCAGCGTGTGTGCCTTACGCACGTCGATCCGGCCCGCGAGCAGGGCCTGGATGACGGTGGGGTGCAGGGTGCCCGACTCGGCCCGGACCACGACCTCGCTCGCCTCGGGCTCGGTCACCACGAGCTCACCGGTGACCTGCCCGACCAGCGAGTTGTGCGCCAACGGGTGACTCTCCCGCCCGGCACGCTCGGCCACCACCCTCGCCTGCACACCCGCCGCCCAGGACTGCAACCGGCCGCACGCGACCATCACGTCCCCCAGCGTGTCGTCCGACAGGTCAGCCAGCACACCCGAACCCGACACACCCGAACCCGCGACGACGCCGTGGTCGGGGTCGGGGTCGAGGTCGCCGGCCAGGTCGATCGCCTCGGCCACCACCCGTGCCAGCCGCGGACCGGGGACATCCCGCAACGCCTGTCGCAGGATCTCCTGCGGCCACAGGAACACCGGCACAGCGTCCGGCGGCCAGTCCGGCGGGACGTCCGGCAGCCAGTCCGCCGCGGTGTCCGGTGCAGAGGCCGGGCCTGACGCCACGCCCGTGTCTGAGCCGTGCTCCGGCCCGTGCCCCGGCCCTGCCGAGTCGTCCGTCTCCCAGCCCCGGACCGTACCCCGGTACCAGGCGTCGTCGAACGGCTCGCCCTCGAACGGTGCGCCCGGAGGCATCACGTCGTCCGGCACCAGATGCACCAGCATCCCGTCCCGCACCACCACCCGACCTCGCACCCGCTCACCCACCGCTTGGCCCATGGCCAGGTCGTCCACCGCCAGGTCGTCCACGGCCGAGTCATCGACGGCCAGACCCTCGCGCGTCCCGCGGTCCATGCCCGCATCGTCCTGCCCAGCGTCCATGCCCATCACCTCCTCCACACCCACAACCTATCGATACGCCCCCATTACTGCGGACGTTTGTTCGACTCTAGCCGCCGCCGCTGACACCCGGCCGATCATCTGCTGTCCGCAGAAGAAGATGCGAGCGCCGCCACCCGCGGGTGCTCGCGCGCCATCAAAGCTCAGCGCAGCCCGAACTCCGTGATCGCTTCCGTCATAAGCTCCCACATCCGTCCTCCGACGTGCCCCTCGTCCTCGACGACGTGCAGGCGACTCGCGGGCATCGCCTGGTGCAGCCGCCACGGCGTCACGACCGGAGCGCTCACATCGCGGCGACCGTGGATGAGCACCGAGGGCACCTCCCGCAGCGCCCCGATGCCATCGAGGATCCCGGTCGGGCCGAGAAACGCGTCGTTCGCCCAGTAGTGCGTCACCAGTGTTGCCTTGTTCCGATCGACCACCAACGGACCCGGCTCGTACCCCGGGCCGAGGGAGACGTGCGTCGACTCCCACTCCTCCCAGACGGCCGCAGCAAGCTCCCGGGTCGCGGGATCCTCGCTCCGCAGCCGGCGGGCTACAGCCTCCACGAACCGCTCGTCAGGCAGCGGTCGTGCGGTGGCGACCAGCCGCGTCCACACCTCCGGGAACAGCCGCCCGACGCCGTCGGTGACCCAGTCGATCTCCTCCCGGCTCGTACTGGTCACCGCGAGCAGCACGAGACCATCGACCCGCTCCGGGTGCGCCTCCGCGTAAGCCAGGCCCAGGGTCGAGCCCCACGACACACCGGTCACGAGCCACCGCTCGATCCCGAGATGCTCGCGCAGCGCCTCGATGTCGAGGATCAGCCGCTGCGTCGTGTTCCCGTCGAGCGAGTCCAGCGAGTCGACAGCAAGCGGACGGCTGCGACCGCACCCTCGTTGGTCCAGGCCCACGACCCGATAGACGGACGGATCGAACAAAGACCGGTACCACCAACCACCCAGGCCGCTGCCTGGCCCACCGTGCAGGTAGAGCGCGGCCCTGCCTGCTGGGTTCCCGGACTGCTCCCAGTACAACGACGCGCCGGCTGTCTCAAGGGTGCCGGATCCATATGGCTCGACCTGGGGAAACATCTCGCGATCCTATTCCCGCCCTTTTTTTCCTCGGCCGGTGTCAGTGACCAGTGATTGACTCCGGACCATGAACGACGCGCCCTACGAGTTCTCCACCGACCCCACCCGCATCGACGGCGACCGCGTGCACGAGCTCATCACCCGGCACACCTACTGGGCCAAGGACCGCCCGCGGCAGGTGATGGACGCCGCCATCGCGGGCTCCCGGCCCTACGGCGTCTACCGCCGCGACACGGGCGCTCAGGTAGCGTTCGCGCGCGTCGTGACCGACGGCGTGACGTTCGCCTGGCTCGCCGACGTCGTCGTCGACCCGGACCTGCGCGGGCAGGGCATCGGCAAGCTGCTCGTCGCGGGCGTGGTCGCCGACATCGAGCCGCTGGGCCTGCGCCGCACGCTCCTCGCCACGGCCGACGCCCACGGCCTCTACGAGCAGTTCGGCTGGCGTCCGGTCGACGACGGGTTCAAATGGATGGAACGCACCGGAGCCACACGGGGAGCAGACGCATGAGCGTGTCCGTCGAGATCGGCGACCTCACCCACGTCGAGGTCGACGCCGTCGTCAACGCCGCGAACTCCACCCTCCTGGGTGGCGGCGGGGTCGACGGCGCCATCCACGCCGCCGCCGGACCGCGCCTGCTCGAGGCGTGCCGGCGCCTGCGCAACACCACCCACCGCGACGGCCTGGCGGTCGGCGACGCAGTCGCCACACCGGCGTTCGACCTGCCGGCCTCCTGGGTGATCCACACGGTCGGGCCGAACCTGCACCGCGGCCAGGACGATCCCGCACTCCTCGCCTCCTGCTTCGGCCGGTCGCTCGACGTCGCCGCCGAGCTCGACGTGTGGTCCGTCGCTTTCCCGGCGGTGAGCGCGGGCGCCTACGGCTGGCCGATGGCCGACGTCGCCCGTATCGCCGTCGCCTCCTGCCGCGCCTGGCTCGCCGCGCACCCGGACGCCAGCCCGAAGGACGTCCGGTTCATGGTTCTCGACCAGCGTCTCCGGGACATGTTCGACGCCGAGCTCCAGACGGTGTGACGGGCAACCCGGCGCGCGTAGCCGAGCGGCGTCTTAGAGCTCCTTGCCGTACCAGTGCTCCGAGTAAGGCGTGAACGTGTACGGCTCGATCTCGTCGTAGCCGAGGCGTTCGTACAGTGCGCGGGCCGCGACGAAGTCGGACCGGGTCTCCAGGACCATGCGGCGCGCCCCGAGCCGCCGGGCTTCGTCCTCGGCCGCGCGGACGATGAGCTCTGCGCCGCCCCGGCCACGAAACTCCGGGCGCAGGAATACCCGCTTCAGCTCGGCTCGCGAGTCATCGAGCAGGCGGACGCCGGCCATTCCCGCCGCCGCGCCCTCGTGGCGGGCAATCACGAGCGCGCCTTCGGGCGGCACGAAGTCCGTGCCTCGGTCCGCGGCGATCTCGCGCTCCAGCTCGTCGGGGTCGGTGCGGCGGTTCTCCTTGAGCAGGTACCAGCTGTCGCTCATGTTGGTGTAGCACTCGCGCCAGAGCGCGACGGCGTCGGGCGAGTCGAACGGCTCAGGGGCGACGGTCCATGCGTCGTGCGTCATCACTATCGCTCTCTGCTCGCCGCCGTCAGCTCGTGAGCAGCTTGCGCAGCTCCGCCGGCGTCGTCGCCGTCGCGACGGCGCCGGCGGCCTCCAGCTCGCCGGGCGCGGCGTAGCCCCAGGTCACGCCAACGGTCGGGATGCCGTGGTGGGCGGCGGCGTGCACGTCGTGCTCGCGGTCGCCCACCATGACGACCTGGCCGGGGTCGGCGCCGAGCGCGACGGCGTGCGCCAGCGCGCGCTCCACCACCACCTCCTTGCCCTCGGACTCGCCGGCCTCGTAGTCGCCCGCGCCGTGGACGCCGTCGAGCCCGCCGGCGAGGTAGCCGTCGAGCCCGAAGTGCTCGACGATCTTCCGCGCGTAGAGCTCGGGCTTGGCGGTGGCGACCAGGAGCGTCAGCCCCGCCGCGCGCAGCTCGGCGAGCGCCTCCGGGACGCCGTCGAACACCGAGTTGTCGAACATGCCGCGCACCTCGAAGTCCCGACGGTAGGCGGCGATGGTGGCGGCGGCGTCGGCGGCGGACTGGCCGATCCCGGCCAGGCTCGTCCCGAGGGGCGGGCCGACGAAGGTCCGCAGGACCTCGTCGGACGGGACCGCGAACCCGGCGTCTGCGAATCCGGTGCGCAGCGACCCGATGATGCCGGGCGCGGAGTCGGTGAGGGTGCCGTCGAGGTCGAGCAGGACGTGCGTGATGCGGTGGGGAAGCGAGAGGGTCACCCCGTGAGCGTGCCACAGGTTCAGTGGTGGCCTGCGTGGCCGTCCGCGTCCATCCCCTCGTGCGCGTCGTCCGCCCCGCCCCCCGGCGCGGTTCCGGGTACGGTTCCCGCCTGCTGCCCCGGCTCGACGACCACGAACTGCCCCATCATCCCCTCGTCCTCGTGCAGCAGCATGTGGCAGTGGAACATGTAGGGCACGTCGGGGTTCGCGTAGTCGTCGAACCGCATGAGCAGCCGATAGGTGCGGTTCGGCTCGAGGTACACGGTGTCCTTGGACCCGGCCAGCTCGGGCGGCGGCGCGTCGCCGTCGACCGACAGGATGCGGAACTGCACGTCGTGCACGTGGAAGCTGTGCGGCATCGGCACGATGCTGTGCACCTCCCAGATCTCGGTCGCGCCCTCGGTGACGACCTCGTCGATGCGCCCCATGTCCATGCTCTTGCCGTTGATCCGGCGGTCGTCGAGCTCGAACGTGCGGGTCACGGCCGCGTCGTCCTCGTGCAGCGCGTCCTGCGCGGCGTGGGCCGACGGCGCCCAGGCCGGGTCGGGCGACGGCGCGAGCTCGTCCGCGGCCCGCAGCTCCAGCACGTCGAACGCGTCGTTGCCGCCCATCGCGAACGGGACGACGATGCCCCCCAGGTCGGCCTCGAACGAGCGCAGGCGCGTGGTCTCGCCCGGCTCGACCTCGACGACGACCTCGGCGCGCTCGCCGGGCGCGAGGCGCACCTGCTCGAGCGTCACCGGCGCGTCGAGCAGGCCCCCGTCGGTCGCGACGAGCTCCATGTCCCGGTCCTCGAACCCGAGCTGGTAGGTCCGCGCGGTCGAGCCGTTGAGCAGCCGCAGCCGCACGCGCTCGGTCGTGACCTCCTGGTACGCGCCCACGGTGCCGTTGGTCAGGACGGTCGAGCCGAGCGTGCCGGGCTCGCTGCCGTTGTCCTTGAGCTCAAGCTGGCCGTCGTCCTCGAAGATCTTGTCCTGCACGATCACCGGGACGTCGTCGACGCCGTAGTCGTGCGGCAGGTCGGCGGTGCGGGAGGCGTCGTCGTCCAGGAGGAACATACCGGCCAGGCCGCGGTAGACGTGCTTCTCCGTGGCGCCGTGCGGGTGCGGGTGGTACCAGAGGGTGGCGGCGGGCTGGTCGATCTGCCAGGTGGGGCGCCACGTGGCGCCGGGGGCGACCTCCTGGTGCGGGCCGCCGTCCATCGCGGCGGGCAGGTGCATGCCGTGCCAGTGCACGCTGGTCGGCTCGTCCAGGTCGTTGGTGACCTCGACGGCCACCCGCTCGCCGCGCTCGGCGCGCAGCGTGGGCCCGAGGTAGGAGCCGTTGTAGCCCCACGTCTTGGTCTCGACGCCGGGCCGAAACTCGGTGACGCCCTCCTGCGCGGTCAGCGAGAAGACGCGGGTGCCGTCCACGACGCGCGACGGCGCCAGCGGCGGGATGGCGAGCTCGTTCGTGAACTCCGCCTCGTCCACCGGGGTGACCGAGCCGGGGACGAGAGCGCAGCCGGCGAGGGCGAGGGCGGCCAGGCCTGCGACGAGGGCGCCGGCGACGGCGGGCCGCGAGCCCCGGACGCTGCCCCGCCTCATCGCGCGTCCCCGCGCAGCCGCTGCACGCCGGCCGCGGCCAGGCCCGCGAGCGCGCCCCAGAACGCGTCGGTGAGCAGCACCGGGATGACCGCCCACGCCGGTCCGCCCGCCCCGGGCCCGAAGCCGCCGAGCGCGGGGACCAGCAGCCCGAGCGCGGCCGTGACGAGCCCGTAGGCGACGCCGGTGAGCGTGAGGGTGAGCACGGGCCGGGGCACGCGGCCGAGGCCGACCACCCCGATCCACACGGCGGCGGTGATGCCGAGGACGGCGAACGCCCGGGGCGCGCCGTCGCCGAGCACGCCGGTGAGGCCGGTCAGGGGCCAGAGCAGGGCCAGCGCGGCCAGGCCGGCGACGACCCCCCACGGGACGAGGGGCGCGGTGGGCGCGGGCGGCGACGGCTGGGCCGGGAGCTGTGGTGAGGTCATGCCTCGACGGTGCCCGCCGGGGCCGCCGTCCCACATCGGCCCTGGATCGTCTCCTGGTGTCGCCTGCGGGCGACACGAACCCTGACTTTGCGCCCGGACGGCTCGGGGCTGATGCCGCAGGGCCGCACCATCCGTAGGGTTGCGATGTGTCCGAGCCCAGCGCCGTCCCGCGCACCGTCGACCCGCGCGTCACCGACGTCGTCCTGGCGCTCGTCATGGCGCTGGTGGTCGCCGTCGTCATCGCCGCGGACCCCGAGGCCGTGCGGCACGCCGGCCCGGGGGCGTACCTGTTCGCGGCGGGCTTCGGGGCGCTGGTCCTTATGCGGCGCCGGGCGCCTCGGACCGTGCTCGTGGTCACGGTGCTGGGCGTGTTCGTCTACTACACCTTCCAGTTCGCGCCCATCGGCATGGCGCTGCCCGCGGTCGCGGCGATCTACTCGGCGGCGGAGCTGCGGCACACCGGGTGGGCCATCGGCGGGGGCGCCGTGCTGGTCGCGGTCTCGACGTACTACCGGACGGTGGGCAACACCCCCGAGGAGCACCTGACGCCGTACGACCTGGTCACGAACGTGGCCCTGGTCGCTGCGGCCGTCGCGCTCGGCGTGGCGGTACGCCTGTCGAGAGAGGCGCGGGTGCACGAGGCCCACGCCGCCGAGCAGCGGCTGCAGGCCGAGCGCCTGCGCATCGCCCGGGACCTGCACGACGTCATCGGGCACAACCTGTCGGTGATCGCCCTGCACTCCGGCGTGGCCGCCGAGGCGGTCGGCAGGGACGACGACGCGGCCCGGGGCGCGCTGGAGCACGTGCGCGAGGCGACGTCGGGCACGCTGCACGAGCTGCGCTCGACGGTCCGGGTGCTGCGCGGCCCGGTGGACGGCCCCGCGCCGACGGGCCTGGCGGGCGTCGACGCCCTGGCGAACCCGGCGCGCGCGGCGGGGCTCGCCGTCGACGTCGACCTCGACGTACCGCCCGGGCTGCTCGACGGCGCCATCGACGCCGCCGCCTACCGGATAGTGCAGGAGTCGCTGACCAACGTGCTGCGGCACGCCGCCGCCACGCGCGTCGCCGTCTCCGTGCGGGTCACCGACGGCCGCCTCGTCCTGAGGGTGTCCGACGACGGCCGGGGCGCCGGCCCGGACCTCGTCCCCGGCTCCGGGATCTCGGGGATGCGCGAGCGCGTGGCCCTGCTCGGCGGCGCCCTCACCGCGGGCGCCGCGCCCGGCGGCGGGTTCCGCGTGGTCGCCGACCTGCCCCTGCGGCTGGACGGCTGACGCCCATGATCCGCATCGTGCTGGTGGACGACCAGGAGCTCGTGCGCGCGGGGCTGCGCGCGCTGGCGGAGAGCGAGGGGGACATCGCCGTCGTCGGCGAGGCGGCCGACGGCCGGTCGGGGGTGTCCCGGGTGCGGGAGCTGCGGCCCGACGTCGTGCTCATGGACGTCCGGATGCCGCGCCTGGACGGGCTGGCCGCCACCCGGGAGATCGTCGCCGACCCCGCGCTGGCGGGTACCAGGGTGCTGATCCTGACCACGTTCGACGAGGACGAGCACGTCTTCGAGGCCATCCGGTCCGGGGCCTCCGGCTACCTGCTCAAGGACGTCGCCCCGGCCGAGCTGCGCCGCGCCGTCCGCGTGGTCGCGGCGGGCGAGGCGCTGCTCGACCCGGGGGTGACGGCCACCGTGCTGCGGGCGGTCGCGGCAGGCCCGGCGCCCCGGTCCGGCGACGACCGGCTGGCCGGGCTCACCGAGCGCGAGCGCGAGGTGCTGCAGCAGCTCGGCCGTGGGCTGACGAACGACGAGATCGCCCGCGAGCTCTACCTCAGCCCGGCCACCGCACGCACCTACGTGAGCCGGCTGCTGGCCAAGCTCGGCGCGCGGGACCGGGCGGCGCTGGTGATCCTGGCCTACGAGACGGGGCTCGTGCGGCCGTGAGGGGTCACAGTGCCTTGAGCCGCGGCAGCACGTCCTCGCTGAACTGGGTGAGGAACCGCTCCTGGTCGTGGCCGGGGCCGTGCACCACCAGGTGGTTCAGGCCGGCGTCGACATAGGGCTTGATCAGCTCGACCGCCTGCTCCGGGTCGGACGCGACGATCCAGCGCTTGGCGACCTGCTCGATCGGCAGCTCGTCGGCCAGCTGCTCCATCTCGGTGGCCGAGGTGACGCTGTGCTTCTGCTCGGGCGTGAGCGACAGGGGCGCCCAGAACCGGGTGTTCTCCAGCGCGGTGGCGGCGTCGCGGTCATACGAGATCTTGATCTCGATCATCTTGTCGACCGCCGCGACGTCCCGCTCGGCCTTGGCGGCGCCCTCGGCGACGGCCGGGATCAGCTTCTCCGTGTACAGGTCCATGCCCTTGCCGGACGTGCAGATGAAGCCGTCGCCCGCGCGCCCGGCGTACCGCGCCACGAGCGGGCCGCCCGCCGCGATGTAGACCGGCACCGGGTTCTCCGGCCGGTCGTAGATCTGGGCGCCCACCAGCTGGAAGTAGTCGCCCTTGAAGTCCACGGAGTCCTCGGTCCAGAGGGCCCGCATGAGGTCCACGGCCTCGCGCAGGCGCGCGAACCGCTCCTTGAACTCGGGCCACTCGCGGCCGGAGACCGCGATCTCGTTCAGGGCCTCGCCCGTCCCGACGCCGAGGATCACGCGGCCTGAAGTCAGCAGCGCGAGGCTCGCGAAGGTCTGCGCGATGACCGCGGGGTTGTAGCGGAAGGTGGGGGTCAGCACGCTCGTGCCGAGCTGGATCCGGGAGGTGCGCTCCCCCGCGGCGGCGAGCCAGGCGAGGGCCGACGGCGCGTGGCCCCCCTCGTGCCGCCACGGCAGGAAGTGGTCGGAGACCATGGCGCTGTCCAGTCCCACCTCCTCGGCGCGTACTGCGAGCTCAACCAGCTCGCGCGGCCCGAACTGCTCGGCGGACGCCTTGTAACCGATCTTCAGAGTCACGCCCAAGACCCTACGCTCGATCGTGCGCGTGCGAACCCCCGCGTCGCGCACGTCACATCCGGCCTGGTCACGTACCCGATCAGGCGCGCCGCATCGCCGACGCCGCCCACCCGCCGGCGAGCGCCACCAGCACCACGAAGACGCCGAGCACCGCCGGGGCCGGCAGGTACACGAGGCCGACGCCGACCGCGAGCACCGGGACCACCAGGCCCGCGTAGGCGACGAGGAAGACGAGCGCCAGCGCCTCCGCGCGCTCCCCCGGCGGCACCATGGCCGCCGTCCGGCCCAGGGCCGCCTTGAACAGCAGCCCCGCGCCACCGCCGGCCAGCAGGCCGCCGGCCACGAAGAGCCAGGTCGAGGCCAGCACGACGCCGCCGAACAGCGCGGCCGGCCCGGCGACGATCAGGACCGCCGCCGCCCCGAGCTGGACCCGCTGCGCGATCGAGGCCACGAGGGACTGGCCGAGCGCGCCCGCCAGGAACGGCGTCGCCGCGACGGCGCCCGCCACGATCAGGGACGGCTGCCCCAGCTCCTCGCGGACGAACGACGCCGCCACCGAGCTGAACAGGCCGAACACGGCGAACGCGGTGAACGCGCCGACGGCACTGGCCGCGAACCGGCCGCGCAGCTCGCTGCCGATCGCCACCCGCTGCGGCCGGTAGGGCAGCAGGCCCGGGCGGTGCAGCACGGTCTCGGGCACGAACAGCGTGGCGGCCAGCAGCACCACCAGCACCACGCCGAACACCGCGTACGGCAGCACCAGCGGGTGGGCGGACGGCGCCGCGAGCAGCCCGGACAGAACCGGCCCGAGGCCGAGCCCGCCCAGGTTCGCCACCGTCGCGACGACGGCGGCTCGCCCCGGCGCCGGACGGGACCGGCCGCCGTCCAGCTCCGCGAGGTAGGCGGTGGCCGTGGCGGTCAGCGCGCCGATCCCGACGCCCGAGACCAGGCGGGCCACGAGCAGGCCGGCCAGGTCGTCCCGGACCAGGAAGCCGACGGCGGCCAGGATCTCCAGCGCCGCCGCGAGCAGGATCAGCGGACGGCGGCCGACCCGGTCGCTCAGGTGCCCGACGAAGAACAGGCTGGCGACGACGCCCACCGCGTACGCCGCGAAGATCACCGTGACCGTGAACGGGCCGTACCCGTCGCGGGCCACGTAGAGCGTGTAGAGCGGGGTCGGCACCGTCGAGAAGGCCATGAGCAGCAGGAACGTCAGTCCGGTGACCCAGAACCCGGCGCCGTGGCGGCGCGGTCCGGCCGGCGTGCGGGTACCTGGGACGGCGGGAGCAACGGCGGAGCTGGTGTGCGTATTCGTCACCCCAGCAGTCTGCGCCGGCGGATTGACCAGGACAAGCGAATCATTGTGATCCGATTCATCTCTGATCGCGATAGATCTGCGACAATGTCCCCGTGGACACCCGGCACCTCGAGTACTTCATCGCCGTCGCGGAGGAGGGCAGCTTCACGCGCGCCGCCCACCGGCTGCAGACCGTCCAGTCGGCGGTGTCGGCGGGCGTGCGGACGCTGGAGCGCGAGGTACGCGCCACGCTCTTCGTGCGCTCGACCCGCCGCGTCGAGCTGTCCGACGCCGGGCGCGCCCTCCTGCCCGAGGCGCGCGCCGCCATCGAGTCCGTTGACCGCGTCTTCGACGTCGTGACCGCGGCCGAGCGCGGCCTGCGGGGCCGGCTGCGCCTCGGCGTCTTCGCCAACTCCGACGTGGTCGACGCCCCCGCGTTCGCCGGGCGGTTCCACGAGCTCTATCCGGGCGTCGCCCTGAGCGTGGTGGCCTCCCCCACCGGCTCCACCGGCCTGGCCGACGACGTCCGCGCCGGCCGCCTCGACCTCGCGATCACCGGGCTCCCGCTCGCCGACCTCAAGGGCCTGCGCACGCGCGAGATCCTGGTGGACGAGTTCGTGGCGGTGGTCCCCGAGACCCACGAGCTGGCGCGACGCGACATGCTCTCGCTCGACGAGCTGGTCGCCGAGCCGTTCATCGACGGCCCGCCTGGGTTCGGCCACCGGGTGGTCATCGAGCGGGTGCTGGCCGCGCGCGGGCTGCGCCGGACCGTCGTCGTCGAGAGCCCGGACATGGGGCTCGTCTCGCGGTTCGTCGCCGCCGGGCTGGGCGTCGCCGTAGCCCCCACCTTCGTGCTGCGCCCCACGCGGGGCGCCGTGACCCGCCCCCTGGACACCCCGCTGGGCTTCTCGCTCCAGTCCGTCACCCGGCCCCGCACCACGCGCCCGGTCGAGGCGGCGCTGGCCCTGCTGCACCGGCTGACGGCGGACGCGCCCACCCAGGAACAGGTCTAGGGCCGCAGCGCCTGCAGCACCCGGCTCGGCGACGGGCGCCCCAGGTGCCCCTCCAGCCAGGTCCCGGTCTCCACGAGGCGTGGCATGGAGACGCCGGTCGTGATCCCGAGCCCGTCGAGCATCCAGAGCAGGTCCTCCGTGGCGAGGTTCCCTGTGGCCGACTCCGCGTACGGGCACCCGCCGAGCCCGCCCGCCGACGTGTCGAACGTCGTCACCCCGTGCCGTAGTGCGGCGGCCACGTTGCCGAGGGCCTGCCCGTAGGTGTCGTGGGCGTGCAGGGCGAGCACGTCGTCGGGTAGGCCGGCGTCGTTCAGGGCGTCCAGGAGCGCGACGACGTGCCCCGGCGTCCCGACGCCTGTCGTGTCCCCGAGCGAGAGCTGCTCCGCCCCAAGGTCCATGAGCCGCTTGCCCGCCGCGACCACCTGGTCCAGCGGGACGTCGCCCTCCCACGGGTCGCCGAAGCACATCGACACGTATGCCCGCACCCGCATCCCGGCCGCGCGTGCCCGGGTCATGACCGGCTCGAACATCGCGTACTGCTCGTCCAGGGACCGGTTCAGGTTGCGGCGCGCGAAGGAGTCGGTGGCGCTGGCGAAGACGGCGATGTGCCGCAGCCCCAGGTCGTAGGCGCGCTCCAGGCCGCGCTCGTTCGGCACGAGCACCGGCAGGTCGCGGGCCCGGTCGCCGAGGCGTCGCACCAGGGCGGCCAGCACCTCCTCGGCGTCGGCGAGCTGCGGCACCCAGCGCGGGTGCACGAGGCTCGTGGCCTCCACGTACGGCAGGCCGGCGTCGAGCAGGCGCTCGACCAGGTCGACCTTGACCGCGGTCGGGACTATCGCATCCTCGTTCTGCAGCCCGTCGCGCGGGCCCACCTCGTAGATGGTGACGCGGCCGGGCAGGCCCGGGTCGGGCACCACCTGAGGGTGGCGGAGCTGCTCAGCCATGCGTCGCCTCCTGCTCGTCGGGGGTCTGCTCGATCTCGAAGAGCACCTGCCGCGCAGTCACCTGTTCCCCTGCCGCCGCGCGCACCCGCACCACACCGTCCGACGGCGCCACGAGCGCCACCTCCATCTTCATCGCCTCCAGCACGCCGAGCGACTGCCCGGCGGTCACCACGTCGCCGTCCCGCACCTCGACCCGGGCCAGGGACCCGGGCATCACGGCGAGCACGACGCCGTCGGACAGCTCGGCCGCCGCGACGCTCGACGCGCTCGGGCGGACGAACCGGAACGTGTGCCCGCGGGTGCTCACCTCCACGGACCGCGGCCGCACCTCGACGGCGAACCACGCGGTCACGCCGTCCAGCGCGAGGAGCACGACGCCCGCTGGGTCGCCCGCCGGTTCGCCCACCGCGCGGCACGACGTCGGCGGCTCGCCTTCGCGGCGCACCTCGCCCCGGGCGGTGCTCACCCGGAGCACCGTGTCGTCCAGCTCGACCCAGGTGTCGGCGGGCGGGCCGCCGAGGCGCCAGCCGTCGCCGCCGTCGTGCGCCGCTGTGGCCGCGATCGACCAGGCGGCCGCGACGAGCGCGGGGCCGGGGTCCGGCTGCGGCAGCTCGTGGGTGTCCAGCCACGCGGTGTGCACCTCGCCGTCCCGGAACGCGTCCGAGTCCGCGAGCGCCCGCACGAACCCGGTGTTGGTGACCAGGCCGCCGATCGCCGTCGCGTCGAGCGCGTCGACGAGCGCGCGCCGGGCGGCCTCGCGGTCGGCGCCGTGGGCGATGACCTTGCCGATCATGGGGTCGTAGGCGGCGGGGACGACGGTCCCGTCCTCGATGCCGGCCTCGACCCGGACCACGCTGGTCGAGCCTGCAGAGACCCCCGGGCCTTCGCTGGTCGAGCCTGTCGAGACCCCCGGGCCGGGCCAGCGAACCCTCGTCGCGGTCCCGGCCTGCGGCAGGAACCCGCCGAACGCGTCCTCGGCGTAGATTCGCGCCTCGATCGCGTGGCCGACGACGGCGACGTCGTCCTGTGCGAAGGTCAGCTCGTGGCCGGCCGCGACGAGGAGCTGCTGCTCGACGAGGTCGATCCGCTCGCCGCGCACCCGGACGACCTCCTCGGTGACGGGGTGCTCGACCTGGAGGCGGGTGTTCATCTCGAGGAACCAGGCGCCGACGCTGGTCGGGCCGCTCCCTTCGTTGGTCGAGCCTGTCGAGACCTCGGTTTCGGCAGACCCAGCCCGCGGGGCGTCCTCAACCCCCGAACGGACTTCGACCAAGAACTCCGCCGTCCCGACGCCGGTGTAGCCGACCTCGCGGGCGAGGCTCACCGCCCAGGCGTGCAGGTGCTCGCGCAGCGCAGGGTCGAGTTCGGGCGCCGGGGCCTCTTCCAGGACCTTCTGGTGGCGGCGCTGGGCGGAGCAGTCGCGCTCGTGCAGGTGCAGCACGTTGCCGTGCTCGTCGGCGAGGATCTGCACCTCGACGTGCCGGCCGCGCTCGACGTAGCGCTCCAGCAGCACCGTGTCGTCGCCGAACGCGGCGGCGGCCTCGCGGCGCGCGGCGGCCAACGCTGGGCCGAGCTCGGCCTGCTCGCGCACGATCCGCATGCCCTTGCCGCCGCCCCCCGCGGCGGCCTTGACGAGGAGGGGAAACCTTCCGCTCGTCGAGCCCGCCCCGCTGGTCGAGCCTCCCTCGCTGGTCGAGCTTGTCGAGACCCCGGTTTCGACAGGCTCAACCACCGGTGAGGTTTCGACAAGCTCAACCTGCGAGAGCACCGGCACGCCCGCCGTCTCGGCGATCTTGCGCGCCGTGTCCTTGCGGCCCATGGCGTCCATCGCGTCGGGCGGCGGCCCCACCCAGGTCAGCCCTGCGCCGATGACGGCGCGGGCGAACTCGGCCTGCTCGGACAAGAACCCGTAGCCGGGGTGGACGGCGTCGGCGCCGGTCTCCTTCGCGGCCGCGAGCAGCGCGGGGATCGAGAGGTAGGAGTCGGCGGCCGGCGTCGGGCCGATGCGGACGGCGACGTCGGCGGCTCGGGTGTGGGGTGCACCGGCGTCGGCGTCCGAGTAGACGGCGACGGTGCGCAGGCCGAGGCGGCGGGCGGTGCGGATGATCCGCAGGGCGATCTCGCCGCGGTTGGCGATCAGGAGGGTGTGGATCGTGGGCATCGTGATCACATCCGGAAGATGCCGTAGGACGGCTCGGCGATCGGGGCGTTCGCCGCGGCGGCCAGGCCGAGGGCGAGGACGCGGCGGGTGTCGGCGGGGTCGATCACGCCGTCGTCCCAGAGGCGGGCCGTGGCGTAGTAGGGGTTGCCCTGGGCCTCGTACTGGGCGCGGATGGGGTCCTTGAACGCCTCGACGTCTTCGGGCGCGAGGTCCCGGCGGACGGTCGCGAGGACCGACGCCGCCTGCTCCCCGCCCATGACGGAGATGCGGGCGCCCGGCCACATCCAGAGGAACCGGGGGTCGTAGGCGCGGCCGCTCATGCCGTAGTTGCCGGCGCCGAACGAGCCGCCGAGCACCACCGTGAACCGCGGCACCGAGGTGCAGGCCACGGCGGTGACCAGCTTGGCGCCGTCCTTGGCGATGCCGCGGTGCTCGTACTCCTTGCCGACCATGAACCCGGCGATGTTCTGCAGGAACACCAGCGGGATGCGCCGCTGGTCGCAGAGCTGCACGAAGTGCGCGCCCTTGAGCGCCGACTCCGAGAACAGGATCCCGTTGTTCGCCACGATGCCGACCTGGTAGCCGTCGATCCTGGCGAAGGCGCAGACCAGCGTCTCGCCGTACCGGGCCTTGAACTCCGTGAGCTGGGAGCCGTCGACGATCCGCCGGATCACGTCGCGCACGTCGTAGGGCGTGCGGGGGTCCGAGGGGACGTCGTAGAGGCCGTCGGGGTCGAGCTCGGGTTCCTCGGGCGCCGCTCGGTCCAGGCTCGGCGCGGCGGCCCGGGTGGTGCCGACGATCTCGCGGACGATGCGCAGGGCGTGCGCGTCGTCGTCGGCCAGGTGGTCCGCGACGCCCGACGTCGTCGTGTGCACCAGGCCGCCGCCGAGCTCCTCGGCCGTCACGATCTCGCCCGTGGCGGCCTGCACGAGGGGCGGCCCGCCGAGGAAGATCGTGCCCTCGTCGCGCACGATGACCGCCTCGTCGCTCATCGCCGGCACGTACGCGCCGCCCGCGGTGCAGGAGCCCATGACGGCGGCGACCTGCGGGATGCCGCGTGCGGACAGGTTCGCCTGGTTGTAGAAAATGCGCCCGAAGTGCTCGCGGTCGGGGAACACCTCGTCCTGCATCGGCAGGTACGCGCCCCCGGAGTCCACGAGGTAGACGCACGGCAGGTGGTTCTCGGCGGCGACCTGCTGGGCGCGCAGGTGCTTCTTCACCGTGATCGGGTAGTAGGTGCCGCCCTTGACGGTGGCGTCGTTGGCGACGATCACGCACTCGCGCCCCGCGACCCGCCCGATGCCGGTGACGATGCCCGCGCTGGGCACCGCCCACTGCCCCCCGTACATGTCGTAGGCGGCCAGCGCCCCGATCTCCAGGAACGCGGACCCCGGGTCGAGCAGGCGGTCCACCCGGTCGCGCGCGAGGAGCTTGCCGCGCGCCGTGTGCTTCTCGCGTGCGGCGGGCGAGCCGCCCTCGCGGACGCGCGCCAGCCGGTCGCGCAGCTGCGCGGTGAGGGTGCGTAGATCCGTTCCAACGCCCGTGTCGGTGGCCATGTGCCGCAGCATAGCCCGCTGGTTAATGATCGTTAACCCCCGGCGAGCGCCGCCACCTCCCCGCAGACGTGCACCTCGACGCCTAGCGCCTCGAAGAACGCGGCCTTGGCGATCAGCGCGTCGTCGGCGGTCGCGGCGTCGGGCGCGTAGGCCACGCTGAGGTGGTTGGCCCTGTGCCGGGCCATGAACTGGTCGCGCGAGATCCCGTGCAGCACCGCGTGCATGATCGGCCACTCCGGGTTGGTCGCCTGCCACCGGCGCTCCGTCTCCTCCGGGGGCAGGGCGACGGCGGAGGCGCGCCCCAGGTCGACGTGCAGCCGGCCGCCGGCGATGTAGACCCGGGACCAGACGATCTCGCCCGCCTTGGAGACGCCCTTGATCGTGGAGCCGCCGAGCGGGAAGTACACCGGGTTCTGCCGCCACCCCTGTGCGCCCGCGTAGCCGCCCTCCAGGTGCGACGGCGGCACCGAGCCCGAGATCTCGAACACCCACACGAACTCGCCGTCGTACTCCTCGCCCCAGCGCACGTCGTGCAGGGTGGTGGCCGGGTCCAGGCCCATAGCGGTCCACAGGCGGTTGGTGGTCAGCGCGTCGACGGCGACGCCCTCGTCGGCCTCGTTGAAATGCGGCAGCGCCTTGCCGTCCCACAGCACGCGCTCGCCGTCGCGCGCGGTGACCGGGGGCCGGTCCACGTTGTTCAGCAGGCCCTCGGCCAGGTCGGAGGCGGGGCTGAGGTCCTTCAGCCCCTGCTGGTACTGGATGCCGACGGCGTCCAGCCCGAAGTCGTCGGCGATGCGCAGCGCCGCGACGTACATCTTGTGCTGCCACCACAGCTGCGCGGCGGTGAGCTCGGTGGCCTCGTCCTGCCCCAGGCGGAACGTCATGCCGGCGTCCTCCAGCCAGGCCTGGACGGCGGCCGCCTCGGCGTCCGGCACGCGCTGCATCTCGGCCCACAGCGCGGACTGGGACAGGCGCTCCTTGTAGATGCCGATCGGGTTCAGCAGCTCGTCGTCGATGATCGCGTTGTACATGCCCATGCAGCCCTCGTCGAAGACGCCGATGATCGCCTTGTCCCGCAGGAGCTGGTCGGCCAGGGCGCGCCCGAGGTCGGCCTCGGGGCCCGCGGGCAGCGCCGGCGAGTCGGTCACGTGCGAGGCGTCGTGCACGATCGCGCCCGTCTCCAGCCACTGCCGGATGCCGTCGCGGAACCACGCGTCGGTGAAGTCCACGCTCCAGATCGTCGAGTAGGGCTTGCCCATCTTGGTCAGGCCGGCGTTGAGGCCGAGCAGCCCCACCAGGCCGGGCCAGTCCCCCACGAAGTTCGCGACAGTGAGGATCGGGCCCTCGTGGGTGCGCAGCCCCGCGAGCACGTGGTGGCTGTACTGCCAGACCGCCTCGGCCACGATGAGCGGCGCGGTGGGCGGGACCGAGCGGAAGACCTCGAGCCCCATCCGCTGCGAGCTGATGAACCCGTGCCCCGTGGCGGGGTCGACGTCGTTCGCGCGCACGACCGTCCAGCCGAGCTCGGCGAACGCCGCGGTGACGTCGGCCTCCATGGCGGCCTGGGTGGGCCAGCCCGCCTGGTTCGCCGACTCGCGCAGGTCGCCGCTGGCGACGAGGTAGGCCGTCTGCGGCGCCGCCTGGGGCCGCGGGGAGACGGCGGGAAGGTCGTAGGACATCTCGGGCTCCTTCGTCCGGTCGTGAATCTCCAGCCTCGCAGACTTAGCGGAAGGTGCGGCGGTAGGCGCCCGGAGCGGTGCCGCACACCTCACGGAAGGTGTCGTAGAAGCTGCTCTGCGCGGTGAACCCGGACGCATGCGCGATCTCGGCGGTGGTGCGGTTCGAGGTGATGAGCAGCCGCTGCGCCTCCGCGACGCGGCACCGCGCGATGTACGTGCCCACCGTCGTGCCGACGACCCGCTTGAAGAGCGTCATCGCATGGCTGGGGCTCAGGTGGACGGCGCGGGCCACGTCGGCAGCGGTGATCGGCGAACGGTAGTGCTCGGCCACGAACTGGGCCATCGCCGCGGCGCGCCCGGCCGCCCCGGCCTGCGGGTCCGGCTCGTACGGCGGCCTCGGGCCCTCCGGTTCGTCCTGCGCCGCCCGGGCCAGGACCCGCCGCACGAACGCCTGGGCCTCGAGCATGACGACGGTGCCGTACCCGCTGTCCAGGACGTCGTGGTGCCAGCTCTCGAAGAGGGCGGCGACGTCCCGCACCAGGGCCGCCGTCGGCACGACGACGGGCCGCGCCCGCAGCAGGACCGCCATCTGCTCGGTGGGCAGCGCCCAGCTCAGCACCTCGGTGAGCGGGATGTGCACCCACGACACGTCGGTGGGCGTTGCGCCGGGCTCCACGAGCTGGTGCGGGGTCCCGCCCCAGAACAGCGCCACCTCGCCCGCCTCCACCCGCAGGAACGAGCCGCCGAAGAGGTACTCGAGCCGGCCACCGTGCACCAGGTTGAGCTCCAGGTCGTCGTGCCGGTGCGGCCGCATCATCACCGGCGGCGTACCCCGCTGCACCCACAGGGCGGGTTCGTTCAGCTCCACCTCGTCGTCCGCGAGAGCCATGAGCGGGAGCATAGGGCCCAGCACGGCCGGAGCGCAGGCCGGAGGATTCCGGAGAGTCGGGGCACGCAGCCGGAGGTATGACCGCCATCCTCTGACCTAGCGTCGCAGCATGGCTCATTCCCCGAAGATCACCATCATCGGAGCTGGCGGCTTCGTCTTCCCGTTCCGCCTCATCGGCGACCTGCTCAGCTTCCCGGCGCTGCGCGGCGCAACCCTCAGCCTCATGGACCTCGACGCCGGCCGCCTCGACCGGGTGGCGACGGCCACCCGGGAGCTCGTGGCCCACCACGGCCTGCCCACGGTCGTCGAGCAGACCACCGACCGGCGCGAAGCCCTGCGCGACGCCGACTTCGTGATCATCACGTTCCAGGTGGGCGGCGTGGAGTCCTACCGGCACGACGTCGAGATCCCGCGGCGCTACGGCGTCGACCAGCCGGTCGGGGATACCGTCGGCCCGGGCGGCGTCTTCCGGTTCCTGCGTTCCGTGCCCGCCTACCAGGCCATCGCCGCCGATGCCCTCGAGGTGTGCCCGGACGCCCAGTTCATCAACTACGCCAACCCGATGGCCATGGCCACCGCGTACCTCAACGCACTGGGACTACGCACCGTGGGCCTGTGCCACAGCGTGCAGGGCACCACCTGGATGCTCGCGCGCACGCTGGGCGTGCCGTACGACGAGGTGTCCTTCCGCTGCGCCGGGATCAACCACCAGGCGTGGATCGTCGACTTCCGGCACGGCACCGAAGACCTCTACCCGCGCCTGCGCGAGGTGATGAAGGAGCGCCACCTGCGCGCCCGCGCGGCGTCCGACCTGCTGTCCGACGACGGCGACCACTCCGAGGCGGCCCTCGCGGCCAGCAACTACGAGGGCGGCAACGAGCAGGTACGCACCTCGCTGATGAACCACTTCGGCTACTTCGAGACGGAGTCCAGCCACCACGCGTCGGAGTACGTGCCGTACTTCCGCAAGGACGCCGCGACCGTCCTCGAGTACATCCCGGAGCGCTGGGACTACTACGAGATCTGCGCCGCGCACGACGAGCAGGGCGACGTCGACGAGCAGCTCGAGCGGCTCAAGGCGAACCTGAGCCCGTCCGTCGAGTACGGGGCCTCCATCGTGAACGCCGTGGTCACAGGCGTGCCGGCGGTCGTGTACGGCAACGTGCCCAACGCAGGGCGGGTCATCACCAACCTGCCTGACGACGCCTGCGTCGAGGTGGCTTGCCTGGTCGACGCCAACGGCGTGCAGCCGACGTCGTTCGGCGACCTGCCGCCGCAGCTCGCGGCGATCAACCGCACGAACACCAACGTGCAGACGCTCGCCGTCCGCGCGGCGCTGACCGGCGACGTCGAGCACGTGCACCACGCCGTCGCGATGGACCCGCTCACCTCCGCGCACTGCACCCTGGAGCAGATCCGCGAAATGACCGACGAGCTGCTCGCCGCGCACGCGGCGCTGCTGCCGGCGGCCTTGGTACCGGCAGCACCGGTGCCGGCGGCCCTGGCGCGCTGAGCGCACGCGGTGCCGCTGCTCGTGGTGTTCCTCGTCTTCCAGCGGACGTTCGTCCAGGGGATCGCGAGCACGGGGATCAAGTAGGCCGGTTGCCGCCGCTCCTAGACTGCTCCCCGTGACCCCGCGCAGGCAGCAGATCCTGAGCACGGCCGCCGACCTGTTCGCCGACCGTGGCTTCCACGGCGTCTCCATGGGAGACATCGGCGCCGCCGTCGGCGTCTCCGGCCCCGCCCTGTACAAGCACTTCGCGGGCAAGGAGGACATCCTCGGGCAGTGTCTGCTGCACGCCTCCGACCAGCTCCTCGCGGGCGCCCGGGAGCTGCTGTCCGACGGCGGTGCGCGCGCCGCCGTCGGACGACCGGAAGCAGGCCCGGCCGCACTCACCGCCGAAGCGGCCGCGGCCGCGCTGGAGGCGCTGATCGCGCGGCACGCCGACTTCGCGCTCGACAACCCGGCGCTGATCGTCGTGCAGGAGCGGGAGTGGGGCGCGCTCGGCGCCGACACCCGCGCTCAGGTCCGCAAGCGCCAGCTCGCCTACGTCGAGGTGTGGTGCGACGCGCTGCGGCCGCTGCGCCCCGACCTGTCGGCGGAACAGGCGCGCGCGGCGGTGCAGGCCGCGTTCGGCCTCCTCAACTCGACCCCGCACAGCGCCCGCATAGGCCGCGAAGCAATGCGAACTCTCCTGACGAGCATGGCCCGCGCCTCTCTCCTCCCCGACAGTTGAGTGCTGGGTATTTGCGGCTTCGAAACGGTTCGAGCCAACAGATACCCAGCACTCAGCTCACTCGACTGGGAGGCCCAAGCCCCTTGCGATCAGCATTCTCTGGAGTTCTGAGGTGCCCTCGCCTATCTCCAGGACCTTGGCGTCGCGGTAGAAGCGGGCGATCGGGCCGTCCTCCATGACGCCGTACCCGCCGAACACCTGCGCCGCGATACGCGTAGCCGTCACGGCGGACTCCGTGGCGTACAGCTTGGCGACGGACGACGCCCGCCGGAACTCGTCGAGCGGCGCGCCGTCGTCCTTCAGCGCGGCGGCCCGGTAGGTGAGCGCCCGGCTGGCCTGGAGCATCACCTCGACGTCGGCGATCTGGAACGCGACGCCCTGCTTGCGGCCGATCGGGCCGCCGAAGGTGGGGCGCACGCCGGCGTGCTCCACCGTGAGGTCCAGCATGGCCTGGATGCAGCCGGTGGCCAGCGCCGCGACGGCGACCCGGCCCGTGTTGAGGCAGATCATGAGCTGCTTGAAGCCGTTGCCCCGCACGCCCAGCAGGTTCGCCTCGGGGACGCGCACGTCCTCGAACCGCAGGGCGTGGGTGTCGCAGGAGCGCCAGCTCATCTTGTCGTGCAGGGGCTCGACGACGAACCCCGGGGTGTCGGTGGGCACGATGATGGCGCTGAGCTCGGGGCGGCCGTTGGGCAGGGTGCCGGTGCGGGCCGCGACCGTGCAGATGCTGGTGATCGGCGTCCCGGAGTTGGTGATGAACTGCTTGGCGCCGTTGATGACCCACTGGCCGTCGACGACCTCAGCGGTGGTCTCCATGGCGTTGGCGTCGCTGCCCGCGCCGGGTTCGGTGAGGCCGAACGCGCCGAGGCGGCGGCCCGCGACGAGGTCGCGCAGCCAGGTGTCCTTCTGCTCCTGGGTCCCATAGCTGAGCAGGGCGCCGACCCCGAGGCCGACGCCGGCCCCGAGCGTGATGCCGACGGACTGGTCCACGCGGCCGATCTCCTCGACGGCGATGCTGAGGCCGGTGAGCCCGAGGTCGGACCCTCCGTACTCCTCCGGGGCGGTCAGGCCGAACAGGCCCAGCTCCCCCATCTGGTGCACCACCTCGACGGGCAGGCGACTCTCCCTGTCCCATCGGGCGATGTGGGGCGCGATCTCGCGGTCGGCGAAGTTCCGTACCGCGTCCCGGAGCTTGGTGTGCCCCGGGTTCTCTGGTGAGGTATGCATGTTAGGCATGTCACTGAGGTTAACCACCATTAACCTCGCAGCGCCAGGCCCCACCCGGAGGACTTCCGATGCCCAGCCAGAGTCAGGTCGCCTACGACGTCGTAGAGCTCGACCTGCCCGACGCCCCGTCCGCCCCGTATGCCCGGATCACGCTCGACAACCCGGACCGCCGCAACGCGCTCTCGTACGCCGTGCTCGACCAGCTCCAGGCCGCGCTGGACCGTGCCGCGGACGACGACGTCCGCGCCGTCGTCCTGGCCGCCGACGGGCCGGCGTTCTGCTCCGGGGCGGACCTCACCGAGGCCCTGGCCGACGGCATGACCCGGTCTGCTCGGCGGCTCGCCGAGGTGCTGCGGGCGCTCCTCGCCCTGCCCAAGCCCGTCGTGGCGCGCGTGCACGGGCCGGTGCGGGCCGGCGGGATCGGCCTTGTCGCCGCGTGCGACGTCGCCATCAGCGCCGACAGCATCACCTACGCCTTCACCGAGGCCCGGCTCGCGCTCGCGCCCGCCGTCATCTCGCTGGCGGTGCTGCCGCGGATGACGCCGCGTGCAGCGTCGCGCACGTTCCTCACGGGCGCGCCGTTCACGGCCGCCGACGCCGCGGCCTGGGGCCTGGTGACCCGCACCGTCCCGCTCGACGACCTCGACGCGGAGGTCACGGCGGTGCTCGCCGGACTGGCCGCGGGCGACCCGCAGGGGCTGGCGGCCACCAAGGAGCTGCTCAACGCGGACGCGCTGGCCCGCTTCGACGCCCACGTGGACGACGCCGTCGCGACCTCGGCCAAGCTCTTCGGCTCGGAGCCGGCGCACGCCGCGATGGCAAAGGTGCTGAAGCGCTGACGGCGCCCGCCCGCCCGGGGTGTTTGGATGGGGGCGTGGCCATCCGGATCTCCTCGCGCAACGCACGCTTCCAGCAGCTCCAGACGCTGCTCACCAACCGCAACAAGCGGCATCGGGCCGCCGAGTTCATCGTGCAGGGCGTGCGGCCCATCACCATGGCCGTGGAGCACGGCTGGGAGATCCACTCCCTCCTGTACGACGCCGAGCGCCACCTCTCGCAGTGGGCCCGGGGCGTGCTCGCGGCCCACCCGCACGTGGAGCACGTGAAGATGGCGCCTGACCTGCTGGCCGAGCTCGCCGAGAAGGACGAGGCCGAGCTGCTCGCCGTCGTCGGCATGCGTCCGGACACCCTGGACCGCATCGAGACCGGCCCGGACTTCCTCGGGGTCGTGTTCGACCGGCCCACGCAGCCGGGCAACATCGGCGCGATCATCCGGTCGGCCGACGCGTTCGGGGCGGACGGCGTGATCACCACCGGGCACGCCGCCGACGCCTACGACCCCAAGTCGGTACGGGCCACCACGGGCTCGTTCTTCGCGACGCCGGTGGTGCGGGCGCCGTCCTCTGCGGAGGTCATGGCGTGGGTCGACGAGCGCCGCGCCGCGGGACTGCCGATCGTCGTCGCGGCCACGGACGAGCACGGCGACGCCGACGTGTCCGCCTTCGACCTCACCCAGCCGGTCCTGCTCCTGGTCGGCAGCGAGACGGCTGGACTCACCCAGGCCTGGCGCGACGCCGCCGACGTGACCCTCAGCATCCCGATGACGGGCTCGGCCAGCTCCCTCAACGCGGCGAACGCGGCGACGGTGATCCTCTACGAGACCCGCCGCCAACGCCTGGCGACGTAGTCCTCCGGTGGTCGAGCTTGTCGAGACCCCCTGACAGGTCTCGACAAGCT
>NZ_JBHUUX010000055.1:0-41022 GCF_042670845.1 Promicromonospora sp. NPDC057138
CCTGTCCGAGTCTCCTCGGTGAAGCCGGGAGACTCGGACAGGCGCTCTACTTCGCGAAACGCACTACTCAGTGCTTGTCGTAGTAGCCCGTGTCCTTGGCGCGCTGGATCGAGCGGACGATCTCGGCCTCGGCGTCGGAGCGGCCCACCCAGTGGGCCCCCTCGACGGACTTGCCGGGCTCGAGGTCCTTGTAGACCTCGAAGAAGTGCTGGATCTCCAGGCGGTGGAAGTCCGAGACATCGTCGATGTCCTGGCGCCACGCGGCGCGCTGGTCGCCTGTCGGCACGCAGAGCACCTTGTCGTCGCCGCCGGCCTCGTCGCGCATACGGAACATGCCCAGCGCGCGGCACTTGATCAGACAGCCCGGGAACGTGGGCTCCTCCAGCAGGACCAACGCGTCCAGGGGGTCGCCGTCCTCACCGAGGGTGCCCTCGATGAAGCCGTAGTCGTCCGGGTAGCGCGTCGAGGTGAAGAGCATGCGGTCGAGGCGGATGCGTCCGGTCTCGTGATCCACCTCGTACTTGTTCCGCTGACCCTTGGGGATCTCGATCGTGACGTCGAACTCCACGCCGATGTGCTCCAGTTCTCGAAGATGGTCGCCGAAGTGTCTTACCGCGGCGGCGGCCTTGCGCCTGTCCAGTGTGCCATGTGTCCTGTGTCCCGACCGTTACCTGTGGTCAGAACCACGCTCCGCGTTGGGCATAATTCGCAGCGTGCGCGTCGCGCGCGGGAATCGAGCGCGCGAGCGGGTGAATTTCCCGTGAATCGCCGCTGCCGTACCCGTCGCGTGGTTTGCCGCGACTAGAGTTGGCTATGGCTTTTACGTGACGATCGAGAGGATGCCCATGGCGTGGGGGTTGCGCTCCGGTGCCGCCGTCGCCGCGGTCGTCGCCCTGTTCGGTGGGTACCTGGTCGCCGACGCGTACGACATGGTTCCCGGCATGCTCACCACGGCCGAGCCGTGGCCCGAGCCCAGCCCCTTCCCGACCGCGCCCGGCGCCGTCGAGGGACCCGCTCCCGCGGCGCTCCTGACTCGCCTCCCGGACGACGCGCCGGTGCCCGACAGTGTGGAGATGCAGCAGCTCGTGACCGGCCTGGCCAAGGACAAGCGGCTCGGCTCCCGGGTCGGCGTCGTGGTCGCCGACGGGGCGTCGGGACAGGTGCTCGGCTCGTCGAGCCCGGACAAGCTGATGACCCCGGCGTCCACGCAGAAGCTGTTCACCGGCGTCGCGGCGCTCTCGTCGTCCCGCGCGGACTCCACGCTGGACACCCGGGCCGTGCTCGTGGACGACAACACTGTGGTCCTGGTCGGCGGCGGCGACATGATGCTGTCGGCGGGCCACGGCGATCCCGACGCCGTCAACGGTCGGGCCGGCCTGGCCGACCTCGCCCAGCAGGTCGCCGCCAAGATCAAGGTCACCGGCGCCACCGAGGTCCGCGTCGCGCTCGACGACACGCTCTTCACGGGCGACGACATCGCGCCGACCGTGGCGGGCCCGGACATCGCGGCGGGCTACATCGCGCCGGTCTCGTCCCTCGGCATCAACGTCGGCCTGCTGTCCGACGGCTACGGCGACAACGGCCCCCGCGCGTCCGACCCCGGCAAGTACGCCGCCGAGGTCTTCTCCGCGGCGCTCGAGGACGAGGGCCTCCAGACCGCCGGCGCCGTCGTGAACGAGACCGCCCCGGACGACGCCCGCGTGCTCGGCGAGGTCAGCTCCGCGCCGCTCGCGGACGTCGTCGGGTTCGCCATGCAGAACTCCGACAACACGATCACCGAGGTCCTCGGGCGCCTCGTCGCGGTGGACGCCGGCCTGCCCGGCTCGAACGACGGCGCGACGCAGGCCGTGATCTCGAGCGCGACGCGGCTCGGCGTCGACATGACCGGCGCGAGGCTGCGCGACTGCTCCGGGCTCGGGGACGGCTCGTACCTGAGCACGCAGCAGCTCGTGAACCTGCTCGAGGTCATGGTCGACCCGAGACACCCGGAGCTGCGCAGCGAGGCAGTCGGCATGCCGATCGCGGGACTGTCGGGCACGCTCGCCAGCGCCCACGGGCGGTTCACCGGGGACAACCCCGCCCGCGGCCTGGCCCGCGCCAAGACCGGGAGCCTGCCCAAGGTCCGGGCGCTCGCCGGGACCGTGGTCACGGCCGACGACCGGCTCCTCGTGTTCTCGGTCCTGGCCGACTCGATCCCGGCCGACAAGACCCTGGGCGCCACGTGGATCTACGACGACTTCGTCGGCGAGCTCGCCGCGTACTCGGTCCAGGGCTGACGCAGGACCGGCCGTGACGGCTACCGTGGTCGGGTGACCCAGTCCTCCACAGCCCCGCAGGTCGTCGACTGGTCGGCGGCAGCCCAGATCGCCGGGCGCCTCGCTCCGCCCGGGCCCCAGGCGCCCCGGGAGGAGCTCGACGCCCTGGTGAGCGGCCTGCGCGGGGCGGCGGCGGACGCCGTCGGCCACGTGCTGGAGACGACGCGGATGACGCCGGCTCCGCGGGGTGAGGGCGGAAGCGCCGCGCTGAGCCCCGTGGCGGTCGTGGACCGCGCGACGTGGGCCCGCGCGAACACGCAGTCGATGGCGGTCATGACCGACGGGGTCGGCGCCGTCGTCGCCGAGATCTCCAAGGGGGCCACCTCGCCCGGCGCCCAGATGGCAGGCGCCGCCGAGATCGGCACGGCGCTCGCGCTGCTCAGCGGGCGGGTGCTGGGCCAGTTCGACCCCTACTCCGGGCCCGGTCGCCTCCTGCTCGTCGCGCCCAACGTGCTGCAGGCCGAGCGGGCGCTGCGCGTCCCGGCGCGCGACTTCCGGCTGTGGGTGTGCCTGCACGAGCAGACGCACGCCCTGCAGTTCGGCGCGGCACCGTGGCTCGCGGGCCACCTCAGCGGCAGCATGCGGCACCTGGTGACGGGCATGGCGCGGACGTCGGCCGAGCTGGCCAAGGCACGGTTCGACAAGAAGGTCATCACGATCGGGCGGAGCGTGCTCGCCACCCTGCGCGGCGAGAACGGCACCCTGATCGACGGCATGCTCACGCACGAGCAGAAGGACGAGCTCGCCGACATCACCGCGGTCATGGCTCTCCTGGAGGGGCACGCCGACGTCATGATGGACGCCGTCGGGCCGCGAGTGGTGCCGTCCGTGCGGCGCATCCGCGCGCGGTTCGAGCGGCGGCGCGACGGCGAGGGGCGCAGCTCCTTCGACGTCGTGGTGCAGAAGCTGCTCGGCATGGACGCCAAGCTCGCGCAGTACCGCAACGGCGCGGCATTCGTGCGGGCCGTGGAGCGGGCGGTCGGGCGCGACGGGCTCAACGCCGTCTGGGCCGCCCCGGAGAACCTGCCCAGCGCCCGGGAGATCGCCGACGCCCGTGCGTGGGTGCGCCGGGTGCACGGATGAGGACGGCGTGGACGGCGCCGCTCTCGCCCCTCGCGCCGCCTCCGCCGTCCGACGGCGGGGACGCCTGACCGTGGCTCGTGTCGACCCCGCCGTCGCCGCGGCCCGGAACGCGGTCCGGGCGGTGCTGGCCGGACTCGGCCCGGACGACCTGGTGCTGGTCGCCTGCTCCGGCGGCGCGGACAGCCTGGCGCTCGCGGCCTCGGTGGCGTTCGAGGCGCTGCGGGTCGGGCGGTCGGTCCGGTCGCGCGGATATGCGGTGCGGTCGGGCGCCGTCGTGGTGGACCACGGGCTGCAGACCGGCTCCGCCGAGGTCGCCGAGCGTGCCGCCGACCAGTGCCGCGCCCTGGGCCTCGACCCGGTGGTGGTCCGGCACGCAACGTGGGCGGGGCGCTCTGCCGGGCCCACGTCCGACGGGGGAGGGCCCGAGGCCGCCGCCCGGGATGCCCGGTATGGCGCGCTGGAGGCGGTCGCCGCGGAGACCGGGGCCGCGCTGGTGCTGCTCGGGCACACCCTCGACGACCAGGCGGAACAGGTGCTGCTCGGGCTGGCCCGCGGCGCCGGCGCCCGGTCGCTGGCCGGGATGCCGCGCGAACGGGGGATCTTCCGCCGGCCGTTCCTGGGGCTGCGGCGCGCACAGACCGAGGCGGTGTGCGCGGCGTCGGGCCTGGAGTTCTGGACGGACCCGACGAACCTGCTGCCCGACGCCGCCGCGCCCGCGCCCGATCGCTTCACGCCGCTGCGGTCCCAGGTGCGCGGGCGGGTGCTGCCCGTGCTGGAGGAGACGCTGGGGCCGGGCATCGTCGAGGCCCTCGCGCGCAGCGCGGACCAGCTCCGCGACGACGCGGACCTGCTGGACGCCCTCGCGGCGGAGCTCCTGGGGCAGGCTCGCGTGGCCGGGGAGGGGACAGACACCGAGCACGCCCTCGACGTCGAGGTGCTGGAGAAGGCACACCCGGCCCTCCGGCGTCGTGCCCTGCGGCTCGCCGCGCTCGCCGTGGGCTGCCCGCCCTCGGACACCACCGCGCGGCACGTCGACGCGCTGGACGCGCTCGTCGTCTCGTGGAGTGGTCAGGGCCCCGCCCACCTCCCGGGCGGCGCACAGGCCGGTCGCGCGTGTGGCAGGCTTTTCCTGCGCGCCTCGCCGACCGGTAACCCGGACGGCGGTACCGGCGTCCGGCCCCCCAGCACAACCCAGGAGTAACTCGTGGACCAGTCCGACGTCGGCCCCGACCTCGCAGAGATCCTGCTCTCGGAGGAGCAGCTCACCAAGAAGCTCGACGAGCTGGCAACCCAGATCGACGCGGACTACGCGGGCAAGGACCTGCTCCTGGTGGGAGTCCTCAAGGGTGCCGTCATGGTGATGGCCGACCTGTCCCGCCGCCTGCACCACAAGGTCCAGATGGACTGGATGGCGGTGTCCTCGTACGGCTCGGGCACCAAGTCCTCCGGCGTGGTCCGCATCCTCAAGGACCTCGACGCGGACCTGACGGGCCGCAACGTGGTCATCGTCGAGGACATCATCGACTCGGGCCTCACCCTGTCCTGGCTGGTGTCGAACCTGCGCTCGCGCGGCCCCGAGTCCGTCGAGATCGCCGCGATGCTGCGCAAGCCGGACGCCGCCCAGGCCGACGTCGACGTGAAGTACCTCGGCTACGACATCCCGAACGAGTTCGTGGTGGGCTACGGCCTCGACTACGCCGAGAACTATCGGAACCTGCCGTTCGTTGCCACCCTGGCACCGCACGTCTACGGCGGCTGAGCAAGCGGCTGGCTTCCTCAGCACCGCTCCACCTCAGCACCGCTCGACGCCGCGAGTGCCCATCCCGGGCGGTTCGTCACGTCTGGGCGAGGTGTGGCCCGGGCATCACATGCTCTGGGCGAACACTCGGGTCTCCTGTCAGGGAGACCATGTAGTTTCGACGGAAACATACTGCGCGAGCGGAGGGAAACGGGGCATGGTCCCCGTCGCCGATGAACATCAAGAAGCTTCTGAGTGGGCCTGTCATCTGGATCCTGGTCGCCTTGGTCGTGGTGACGCTGGCCATCTCGGCACTGAACCAGCCCAATGTCTCGCGAATCGAGACGTCACAGGGAATCGAGCTGCTGGGGGGCAGCACGGTCGAGCACGCCCTGATGGTCGACGGCGAGCAGCGCGTGGAGCTCAAGCTCTCCAAGGCGTACTCGTCGACCGACGGTGAGGGCGACGACGCCGAGAAGGTCGACCACGGCAAGACCGTCGAGTTCTTCTACACCCTGCCCCAGGGCGACCGGGTCGAGGACGCCATCGTGAAGTCCGACCCGGCTGACGGGTTCGACTCGGAGGTGCCGCAGCCCAGCTTCTGGTCCTCCATGCTGTCGGTGCTGATCCCGTTCCTCCTGATCGGTGTCGTGTTCTGGTTCCTGCTCTCGCGGGCCCAGGGCGGCGGCAACCGGGTGATGGGCTTCGGCAAGTCCAAGGCCAAGCTGGCCAGCAAGGACACCCCGCAGGTGACCTTCGCCGACGTCGCGGGCGCGGACGAGGCGGTGGAGGAGCTCCAGGAGATCAAGGAGTTCCTCGCCGAGCCGGCCAAGTTCCAGGCCGTCGGCGCCAAGATTCCCAAGGGCGTGCTCCTGTACGGCCCGCCCGGTACGGGCAAGACGCTCATCGCGCGCGCCGTCGCCGGCGAGGCCGGCGTGCCGTTCTACTCGATCTCCGGCTCGGACTTCGTCGAGATGTTCGTCGGCGTGGGCGCGAGCCGTGTCCGCGACCTGTTCGAGCAGGCCAAGCAGAACTCGCCGGCGATCATCTTCGTGGACGAGATCGACGCCGTCGGCCGGCACCGCGGTGCGGGCATGGGCGGTGGGCACGACGAGCGCGAGCAGACGCTGAACCAGATGCTCGTCGAGATGGACGGCTTCGACGTCAAGACGAACGTCATCCTCATCGCCGCGACGAACCGTCCCGACATCCTCGACCCGGCGCTGCTGCGCCCGGGCCGCTTCGACCGGCAGGTCGCCGTGGAGGCCCCGGACCTCAAGGGCCGCGAGGCGATCCTTCAGGTGCACTCCCAGGGCAAGCCCATGGTCGACACGGTGGACCTCGAGGCCGTCGCCCGCCGCACGCCCGGCTTCACGGGTGCGGACCTGGCGAACGTGCTCAACGAGGCCGCACTGCTCACCGCCCGCAGCGGCGCGCAGCTCATCGACGACCGTGCGCTCGACGAGGCCATCGACCGCGTCGTGGCCGGCCCGCAGAAGCGCACGCGCGTGATGAACACCAAGGAACAGAAGATCACGGCGTACCACGAGGGCGGGCACGCCCTCGTCGCCGCGGCGATGCGCTACACGGACCCCGTGACCAAGGTGACGATCCTGCCGCGCGGTCGCGCGCTGGGCTACACCATGGTCATGCCGCTCGAGGACAAGTACTCGACCACGCGCAACGAGCTGCTCGACCAGCTCGCCTACGCGATGGGCGGCCGCGTGGCCGAGGAGATCGTGTTCCACGACCCCACGACCGGTGCCTCGAACGACATCGAGAAGGCCTCGGCGATCGCGCGCAAGATGGTCACCGAGTACGGCATGAGCGACGCCGTCGGTGCCATCAAGCTCGGCACGAGCGCCGGCGAGCCGTTCCTCGGCCGCGACTACGGGCACGAGCGGGACTACTCCGAGTCCGTCGCGAGCACCATCGACGCCGAGGTGCGCAAGCTCGTCGAGGCAGCGCACGACGAGGCGTGGGAGGTGCTGAGCCAGTACCGCGACGTGCTCGACGACCTGGTGCTGGGTCTGCTCGACAAGGAGACGCTGAACCAGAAGGAGCTCGCGGAGGTCTTCCGGACCGTCGAGAAGCGCCCGGCCCGCGACGTCTGGCTGTCCAGCGAGCAGCGGACCGTGCACACGCGCGGACCCGTGCTCACGCCCAAGGAGCTGGCCGCGCAGAACGGGCACACCATGGTGGTGCCGCAGGACGAGGCGGTGCTGGACGCGGCGCCGTCGTCGGACGCTGCGCCTACCGACTCGCCGAACTGAGCAGCAACGAAGACCGGAGCAAGAACCATGGCCGACAGGTCAGTCACCCCCGTGTCGACGCCCGTGCGTCGTGCGGTGGACATTCCGCCGTACGACGCCGCGCGGGCCGAGGCCGCGGTCCGTGAGTTCCTCCTCGCCGTCGGCGAGGACCCCGAGCGCGAGGGCCTGCGCGAGACGCCGGCCCGCGTCGCCCGGGCGTACCAGGAGATCTTCGCCGGCCTGCGGCAGGAGGCGGAGGAGGTGCTGACCACCACCTTCGACATCGGGCACGAGGAGATGGTGCTGGTCAAGGACATCGAGGTGTACTCCACCTGCGAGCACCACCTGGTGCCCTTCCACGGCGTCGCGCACGTGGGGTACATCCCGAACGTGGACGGCCGCATCACGGGTCTGAGCAAGCTGGCCCGGCTGGTCGAGGTCTACGCGCGCCGCCCGCAGGTCCAGGAGCGGATGACCACCCAGATCGCGGACTCCCTGGTGGAGATCCTCGAGCCCCGGGGCGTGCTCGTGGTGGTCGAGTGCGAGCACCTGTGCATGTCGATGCGTGGCGTCCGCAAGCCCGGCTCGCGGACCATCACGTCCGCGGTACGCGGGGTCATGCGGGACGGCGCCACCCGAGCCGAGGCGATGAGCCTCATTCTCGGGAAGTAGCTGTGGCTCTCGCCGCCGGCCATCCCTCCCGGGACGCCCGGGTGCTCGGCCTGCCGGAGCTCTCCGGCGTGGGCCGCACCCTGGTGATGGGTGTCGTCAACGTCACCCCGGACTCGTTCTCGGACGGCGGGGAGTGGTTCGAGCCGTCGGCCGCCGTCGCGCACGGGCTGGAGCTGCTCGGCGAGGGCGCGGACATCCTGGACGTGGGCGGGGAGTCCACCCGGCCCGGGTCGGTGCGCGTCCCGCAGGACCAGGAGCTGGCCCGCGTGCTGCCCGTGATCGAGCGGCTCGCGGCGCACGGCGCGACGGTGAGCGTCGACACCACACGCGCGGCGGTCGCCGAACGGGCGGTGGCGGCGGGAGCGCGCATCGTGAACGACGTCTCGGGCGGCCTCGCCGACCCCGAGATGGGCCGCGCGGTCGCCGAGACCGGCGCCGCGTACGTGGCCATGCACTGGCGCGGGCACGCGGACGTCATGGACGACCTCCAGGTGTATGACGACGTCGTGGCCGACGTCCGCGACGAGCTCGCGGCCCGCATGGCCGCCCTGCACGACGACGGGGTGCGGCCCGAGCAGGTGATCCTCGACCCCGGGCTCGGCTTCGCCAAGGCGGGAGCGCTGAACTGGCCGCTGCTGGCCCATCTCGACGCGCTCCACGAGCTGGGCCGCCCGGTGCTCGTGGGCGCGTCCCGCAAGCGGTTCCTGGGTCATCTGCTCGCCGACCCGGCCGGGCACACCGCGCCGCCGCGCGCCCGGGACGACGCGACGGCCGCGATCTCGGCCCTCTCGGCCGCCGCGGGCGCCTGGTGCGTGCGCGTGCACACGGTCCGGGCCAGCGTCGACGCCGTCAAGGTGGCCGCCGCGTGGGCCGCCGCGGGTCACGAGCGCCGGGTAGGGTCACCGGGTACCTCTCCCCAATCCGCACCGGGGGCATTGACTTCCACCGTGGCCTTGACCACAGAATCGTGGACGGCCGGGGATCAGGACATGCCGACCTGGCAGGATTCCGGTGCACGAAAAGACGACGGGGGGAGACCACGGTGACCACAGCGTTCGGAACGGGCGTTACAGGCCCGGACGGCCGGTCGCTGGACCAGGTCCAGCTGACAGGCGTGAGCGCGCGGGGGTACCACGGTGTGCTGCCGTCGGAGCGGCAGGCCGGCCAGGAGTTCCGGGCCGATGTCGTGCTGTACCTGGACACGCGCCCGGCTGCGGCCGGCGACGACCTGGCACAGACGGTGAGCTACGCGGACGTGGCGAGCGATGTCCACGACATCCTGGCGGGCGAGCCCGCCGACCTCGTCGAGACGGTGGCCGAGCGGATCGCCGCCGCGGTGCTGGCGCGGCCGCAGGTCGAGGCGGTGGACGTCCGCGTGCACAAGCCGCAGGCGCCCATCCCGGTGCCGTTCGCCGACGTCGAGGTGGTGATCCGCCGCGACCGCGTCCACGCGCCGGTCGTGGCCGCGCCGGGAGTGCTGGCGCGCTCGGCCGAGTCCATGACCCCGGCCGCCGGCGCCGAGGCGCTCCGGCAGGCGCACGACGCCCTTCGGCAGACTCAGGACCCGTCCGAGAGCCTGGCCTACGAGCCGACCTCGCAGGACACGCTCCGGACCGATCCGCCCACCGACTCGTGGAACGAGGCCGCCGAGCACGCGCGCAGCGGGTCCGACGCCGCGTCGTTCGCGGCCGAGCCCGTGCCGCGGGACTTCGAGCCGGTCGCCCGTCCGGCGACCGCCGAGCCGGAGCAGTTCGAGCCGGAGCCCTACCGGCCCGATCCCTACCAGCCCGAGCCGTACCAGCCGGCGCCGCCCTACGAGCCCGGGCCCGCCGAGCAGGCACAGCCGGCACCGGAGCGGGCCGAGTCGTTCGAGGCGGAGCCGCTCCTCGAGCGGGTCCCGGCGTCGGTGGCGCCCGCGGTGCAGCCGGCGGTCGAGATGCCGGAGCCCCTGCCCGTGCCGGAGCTCATCGCGCCCGAGCCGATCCAGGTGATCCCCGCGGCGTGGGACCTGCAGCCCGACGCGCCGGCGCCGGCGGAGCAGCGTGAGCAGCCCGCGCAGGAGCCGGTGTTCCAGCCGGAGGAGCAGTTCCAGCCGAAGCCGGTGTTCGAGCCGGCCCAGCAGTACGAGCCGGCCCAGGGCCTCGTGCAGCAGGAGGGGCTCGACCGGTCGAACGGGTTCGAGCCGCAGTACGACCAGTTCGCGCAGCCGGAGCAGGCTCAGCCCGAGCAGCAGGCTCAGCGGTTCGAGCAGCAGAGCTACGAGCAGCCGCAGCAGTACGACCAGCGACAGCAGCAGTTCGAGCAGCCGCAGCAGGGCTACGAGCAGCCGCAGCAGTTCGATCAGCCTCAGCAGTTCGAGCAGCCGCAGGCCGATCCGCAGCAGAACCACTACGACCAGCTGTTCGACCAGCAGTACGACCGGGGCGACATGGAGCCGACCCGGGTGGTGGCGGCCGTCCCCGACTCCGCCGTCGGGCAGCCGGAGCAGTACGGCCAGGAGCAGTACCAGCCCGAGGAGTACCAGCAGGAGCCGCGCGACCGGTTCGACGAGGTTCCCGCCGGATACGTGGAAGTGGTCATCGCCATCGGCGCCAACCTGGGCGACCCGCAGGCGACCATGCGGTCCGCGGTCGCCGAGCTCGACCGGCTGCCCGGCCTGCAGATCACCGACGTGTCCCCGCTGGCCCGCACGGCCGCCGTCGGGGGTCCCGAGGAGCAGCCCGACTACCTCAACGCGGTGCTGCTGGCCCGCACGACGCTCTCGGCCCGCGGGCTGCTGCACGCCTGCCAGGAGGTCGAGAACGTGCACGGCCGCACCCGCGAGGAGCACTGGGGCCCGCGCACGCTGGACGTCGACCTGATCACCTACGGCAACCTGACGGACTCCGCGAACGACCTCGAGGTGCCCCACCCCCGTGCGCACGAGCGTGCGTTCGTCCTGGAGCCCTGGTCGCAGATCGCGCCCGACGCCGTGCTGCCCGGCCTGGGCGGCGGCCCGGTGGCCCAGCTCGCGGCCACGGCTCCCGACCGGGCCGGCATCCGCTGGCTCGCCCTCGACTGGCTCACCGACCCGGGGCCGGAGCAGGGCGGCGGCCCGGGTCCCACCCACCCGACCGCGCCCGACGACGGCGGACAGCCCGGCCAGGACGCGCACGTCGCCGAGATGCCGCCTGCGCTGCCGCCGTCCGTCCCGCCGAGCGGGCGCCCGCCGGTCAGCCCTGGCGGTCCCGTGGTCGAGGTGCCGGGCGGAGGCCACCCGCAGGGGCAGCACAGCGGCCAGGTGGAGCTCGATCGCCAGGCGCAGCAGGGCGGCGTCGTCCCGCAGCAGGACGTGTACCCGGGCGGCCCGCACCCGCAGAGCTACGCCAGCGGGCCGGTGCCGGGCTCGGGCGGCTCCGTGCCGATCCCGCAGCAGGTGTCGCAGGCCGCTCCCGCGACCTCGCGGACGCCGCCGCCGGCCGGGATGCCGGGCATCGGCTCCGCCGTCCCGCCGCCGGAGGAGGCGCTCGTACCGGCACCGCCCGCGCCCATCGCGCCCCGCGCCGTGCGGGACACCGCGCACGAGGAGCCCCAGCACGAGCCGCTGCCCCAGCCGACGCCGGCCAAGCCGGTGTTCGCGCCGGTCAACCCGTCGCGCCAGTCGGGCGTCTTCCCGCCGGTGAACGGTGGCGGCTCCCAGGAGCAGGCGACGCCCGTGTTCCCCCCGGTGAGCACCCCGCCGAACGGGGTGTCCGACCCGGGCCAGAACGGTCACCTGAACGGTCACCAGAACGGTCACCAGAACGGTCACCTGAACGGACAGTCGAACGGTCACCTCAACGGACAGCCGAACGGTCACCTCAACGGCCAGCCGAACGGTCACCCGACCGCCTACGACAGCGACCACACGGTGATCCGCGTGCCGGGCTTCGTGGGCGAGCAGCAGCGGGCCGTGCCGTCGGACGGCCCGATCGACTCGGTCCCCTCGTGGGTCCCGGTCCGGGACGAGCGGGGGCGCGACGCCTGACATGCGCAGAACGCCGATCGGATCTCTGATCGCGGTTCTCGTCGCCGTCGCGGTCGTCGGCTGGCTCGTGCTGCGCGCCCTCGAGGCGCGCAGCGTGTACCTGCCGGTGGTGCCCTGGCTGGTGGACGTGGCGATCCTGGCGCTGGCCGGAGCCGTGTTCTGGTCGGGCTGGACCGTGCGGTCGTACCAGAAGGGCAAGCGGCCCTCGCTCGACGGGCTCCGGGCCGCCCGGACGCTCGTCCTGGCGAAGGCCGCCGCGCTGACGGGCGCGCTGCTCGGAGGCTGGTACCTCGCCCAGGTGCTCGTGGTGCTGGGCGACCTCGCCATCGAGCCGCGGCGCGACCGTGCGGTGGCGGCCGGCATAGCGGTGCTGTGCTCGGTGGCGCTCGCCGTCGTCGGCCTGATCGTGGAGAAGTTCTGCGAGCTGCCGCCGTCCGACAAGGACCGCGCGGGCTCCGAGGAGGGCGAGTCCCCGGCCCCGGCCTGAGGCCGCGCTGTCCAGTCCTTGCCCACTGCGGAAGAATGGCCACCATGACCAGCCCCTTCGAACCGCACGACGTGACCTGGAACCGCGTGTCCCCGCGCCTCGTGACGGCCATGCTGGTACCGGCCGCCATCAGCCTCGGCCTACCGGCGGTGGTCGGCGTCGTGCTCGCCGTGACCGTCAGCCCCTGGTTCTGGCTCCTCGCCGGCTTCCCGGCCCTCTTCCTGGTGTGGTCGATCCTCCTGGTCCCGCGCCAGGTCAGGGCTATCGGCTACGCGGAGCGCGACGACGACCTGCTCATCCGCAAGGGGGTCATGTTCCGGTCGATGGTCGTGGTCCCCTACGGCCGCATGCAGTACGTGGACGTCGAGGCCGGGCCCCTGGACCGCAAGCTGGGGCTGGCCAAGGTGCAGCTCCACACGGCGTCCGTGGGCACGGACGCCCAGATCCCCGGCCTGCCCCCGGACGAGGCGGCGCGGCTGCGCGACCGCCTGGCGTCCCGCGGTGAGGCCCGTCTGGCGGGGCTGTGAGCACGCCGGAGACCCAGCGGGCCCAGCCCCAGGCCGAGGACCTCGAGTGGCGGCGCGTCCACCCGGTGACGCCGCTGGTCCGCGGCTGGGCCGTGGTCGGTGCCGCGGTCGTGGTCCTGGGCCAGCAGAGCCTCGACGGCGGGCCGCGCGGCGGTCTGATCGCCCTGGTCACCAGCGAGTACTGGTGGACGCTGCTGGCCGCGCTCGCCGCCGTCGCCCTCGTGGGCTGGGGCTACTCGGTGCTGGCCTGGCGCATGACCACCTACGCCATCGGCGAGGAGACCGTGCACCTGCGGCGCGGCATCCTGTTCCGCCAGCAGCGGCACGCGCGCCTGGACCGGCTGCAGTCGGTCGACATCCGGCAGCCGCTGGTGGCCCGCTTCTTCGGCCTGTGCGAGCTCACCCTGGAGACGGCGGGCGGCTCGGACTCCGGCGTCGCCATCGGCTTCCTGAAGGGGTCCGACGCCGACGAGCTGCGCGCGGAGCTCCTCGCCCGCGCGGCAGGCCTCAAGGTGGCCAGGAAGAGCCCGGCGGCCGACGCCCGGTCGCACCCCGTGGCCGGCACCGTGACCGCCCCCGCCGGCCCGGCCCCGGAGGGCGCGGGCCCGCAGGACGCGGTGACCGAGGACGCCGTCGGGCAGGCAGGGCCAGCGGGGGAGCAGGAACCCACGCGGCCGACGACCCTCGAAGCGCCCCAGGTCCCCGTCCTCACGGTGCCCGTGGGGCGGCTCATCGCCTCGGTGGTGCGCTCCGGGGCGATGATCACGCTGGCCCTGTGGGCCGTAGGCGTCCTGGTGGTCATGATCGCCACCGGCGAGATCGCCGTCATCTCCGCCTCGCTGCCCGCGGTGCTCGGCGCCAGCGCCTACCTGTTCAACCGCCTCACCGGCGAGTTCGACTTCCGGGTGGCCATCTCGCCCGACGGCGTCCGGCTGCGCCACGGGATGCTCGAGACGCGCTCCCAGACCATCCCGCCCGGCCGCGTGCAGGCCGTCCGCCTGGTGCAGAGCGTGCTGTGGCGCGGGCGCGACTGGTGGCGAGTGCAGGTGAACGTCGCCGGCTACGGCGGCGAGAGCGAGGAGAAGAACAGCGTGCTGCTGCCGGTCGGCACGCGCGAGGAGGCATTGACCGTGCTGTCCCTCGTGCTGCCCGACCTCGGCGTCGACGAGCCGCGCCGCGTCCTCGACGCGGGCCTGGACGGCGACTCCCGGACGGAGAGCGCGTACGTCGCGGCATCCCGGCGGACGCGCATACTGGATCCGGTGGCGTGGCGCCGCAACGGGTTCACCGTGACGGGTCGCGCGCTGCTGCTGCGCCGGGGCCGCATGGTGAAGGTCCTGGACGTGGTGCCGCACGAGCGGACGCAGTCGCTGGGCCTCAGCCAGGGCCCGTGGCAGCGCCGCCTGGGCGTGGCCTCGTTCCAGGTGCACTCCACGGAGGGGCCGGTGCATCCCGAGGTGCCCCACCTCGACGCCGCCGATGCCGCTCAGCTCATGGCGGAGCAGGCCAGGCGCGCCCGCACCGCCCGCGCGGCGGCAGGTCCCGAACGATGGATGGAGCGACAGGACGAGTGACCGGATCGGTGAGTGATCCCCAGGAGCCGGGCCACCGGCCCGGCCGGCTCGGCGTCGGCGTCATCGGCGCGGGACGCGTGGGCGCGGTGCTCGGCAACGCGCTGCGCGCGGCGGGCCACGCGGTCGTCGGCGCGAGCGGCATCTCGGACGACTCGCGGGAGCGCATCGCCACGCTCCTGCCGGGCGTGCCCAACCTCGAGGTGCCCGACGTCGTCGAGCGCGCCGAGCTCGTCCTCCTCGCGGTGCCCGACGATGCCCTGGGCCCCCTGGTCTCCGGCCTCGCCGACACCGGGGCCTGGCAGCCGGGGCAGCTCGCGATCCACACGTCCGGCCGGTTCGGGACCGCCGTGCTAGAGCCCGCCCGGCTCGGCGGCGCCATCCCGCTCGCCGTGCACCCCGCCATGACCTTCACCGGCACGTCCCTGGACCTGGCGCGCCTGGAGGGCTGCACGTTCGCCGTGACCGGCCCCGCGCCCGTGCTGCCGATCGGGCAGGCCCTCGTGGTCGAGATCGGCGGCGAGCCCGTGATCGTGGACGAGGCGGCCCGCGGCCTCTACCACGCGGCCCTCGCGCACGGCGCGAACCACCTGGTCGTGCTCGTCGCGCAGACCGCGCAGGCGCTGGAGGCGGCGGGCATCGAGGCGCCCGGCCGGGTGCTCGCGCCGCTGCTCTCGGCGGCCCTCGAGTCGGCGACCCGGTCCGCCGACGCGCGCGACGGCGTCGGGCCGGGCGCGATCTCCGCGCTCACCGGCCCGGTCTCGCGGGGCGACGTCGGCACCGTGCGCCGCCACCTGACCGAGCTCAGCGCGCTGGCCGCCGCCAGCGGCGCCACCGACATCCCCGACAGCTACACCGAGCTCGCCCGCGGGGCCACGCGCCGCGCGCTGGCGAGCCACCGCATCGACGACGCCGCGGCACAGGCGCTGCTGGACGCGCTCGACAACGCGACCGGCCAGTCGCGTGCAGGAAGGAAGTCTTAAGTGTTCACGCAGGCCCCCACCTCGCCCGATGCGGAATCCGCGCAGCGCGCCCCGCTGGTGGTCAGCACTCGCTCCGAGCTGCGCGACGCGCAGATGCGCTGGGCCCTCGCCGGGCCCCTGGAGCCGTCCGGGCCCGACACGGGCCCCGCCAAGCGCGCAGTCGTCATGACGATGGGCGCGCTGCACGACGGGCACCTGGAGCTGGTGCGCCGCGCGCGCGAGGAGGCGGGCCCGAACGGCCAGGTGATCGTCACGATCTTCGTGAACCCGCTGCAGTTCGGCGCGGGCGAGGACCTCGACAGCTATCCGCGCGACCTGGACGGCGACGTGGCCAAGCTCGCCGGCGTCGGCGCGGACGTCGTGTTCGCGCCCACGCCCGACGTCGTCTACCCCGACGGCGACCCCGTGGTGCGCGTCTCCGCCGGGCACATCGGCGACGTGCTCGAGGGCGAGCACCGCCCCGGGCACCTGGACGGCGTGCTCACCGTGGTGCTCAAGCTGCTGCACCTGGTGCGGCCCGACGTCGCGCTGTTCGGCGAGAAGGACGCCCAGCAGCTCCTGGCCGTGCGTCGCATGGTGCGCGACCTGGAGGTGTCGGTCGAGGTGGTGGGCGTGACCACGGTGCGCGAGCACGACGGGCTGGCCATGTCCTCGCGCAACGCGTACCTGTCCGCGGACGAGCGGGAGCGGGCCCTCGCCCTGTCCCGCGCGCTGCGCGCGGGAGCGGCGGCCGCGGACGGCGGCCCGGCGGGTGTGATCAACGCCGCGCGGCAAGTGCTGGACGAGGCCGACGGCGTCGTGGTCGACTACCTCGCGCTCGTCGATCCGGTGACCGTGGACGCGGTCGCCGACGACTACTCCGGCCATGCGCTGCTGCTCGTGGCCGCACGGGTGGGTAGCACCCGCCTGATCGACAACCAGGCCGTCGAGGTCTCGCCAGACCAGAGGTAACGCCATGAGCTCTACCCCGCACCGCCCGCCCGTCGGCCGCCCCGCGTCGCTGCAGCGGCCGATGATGATCGCGAAGATCCACCGCGCCACCGTGACGCAGGCGGACCTGCACTATGTCGGGTCCATCACCGTGGACGCCGACCTGCTCGACGCCGCGGACCTGGTCCCCGGCCAGCAGGTCGACGTCGTCGACGTGACCAACGGCGCCCGGCTGACCACCTACGTCATCCCCGGCGAGCCCGGCTCGGGCCAGATCTGCATCAACGGCGCGGCCGCCCACCTGGTCAGCCCGGGCGACGTCGTCATCCTGATCGCCTACGGCATGCTCGCGGACCACGACGCGCGGACCTTCCTGCCGAACGTCGTGTTCGTCGACGAGACGAACCGCATAGTCGAGATCAACGACGAGCCCGGCCACGTGCCGGACGGGTACGGACTTCAGGAGAGCGGCCTCGCGATCGAGCCGTTCCAGCAGGCCGGCCTGGTGCGCACGGCGTCGGGCCGCGCGTGAGCCCCACTCCCGGACCGGGACCACGCCTCGCACGCTCGCTCGCCGCCCCGGCGCCCGGCTGGACCGCCGAGGCCGACGCGATAGTCGTCGGCTCGGGCATCGCGGGCCTGACGGCGGCGCTCGAGCTGCGCACGCGCGTGCCGCGGGTGCTGCTCGTGACGAAGGGCCGGCTCCCGTCGGGCTCGACGGTGTGGGCGCAGGGCGGCATCGCCGCCGCGCTCGACCCGACCGACTCGCCCGAGGCGCACCTCGCGGACACGCTGGCCGCGGGCGGCGGGCTGTCCGACCCGGAGGCCGTGCAGGTGCTGGTCACCGAGGGCCCGGCGCGCGTGCGCGAGCTCGTGGCGCGCGGGGCGGTCTTCGACAAGGCGGCCGACGGCGACATCGCGCTCACCCGCGAGGGCGGCCACCGCGCCGACCGCATCGCGCACGCCGGCGGCGACGCCACGGGCGCGGAGATCTCCCGGGCGCTGGTCGCGCAGATCGAGGCGGTCCGGCACGACCCGGGCATCGAGGTCGTGGAGAACGCCCTGGTCCTGGACGTGCTGACGACCGAGCCCTCGCTGGTCGCCCTTCGACAGGCTCAGGAACCGCGGGTCGAGACCGGGTCCGCATCTCGACAGGCTCGATCAACGAGGCGGCGCGCGTGCGGAGTGACCCTGCACGTGCGGGGCGCGGGCTCGCGGGACGGCGTCGGCGCCGTGCTGGCCCCCGCCGTCGTGCTGGCCACGGGCGGGATCGGGCAGGTCTTCCGGTCCTCCACCAACCCGGCCGGCGCGACGGGCGACGGCATCGCCGCCGCGCTGCGGGCGGGCGCGGTGCTGGGCGACCTGGAGTTCGTGCAGTTCCACCCGACGGTCCTGTGGCTCGGCTCGGGCGCCAAGGGGCAGCTCCCCCTGATCTCGGAGGCCGTGCGAGGCGAAGGCGCGCTGCTGCTCGACGTCGACGGGCACCGGTTCATGCCCGCCGTGCACGAGATGGCGGAGCTGGCGCCGCGGGACGTCGTCGCGCACGCGATAGTGCGCCAGATGGCGGCCACCGGGGCCGACAACGTGCTGCTCGACGCCCGCCACCTGGGCCGCGAGTTCCTCCGCACGCGGTTCCCCACGATCAACGCGCGGCTGCTGGAGGCCGGAATCGACTGGTCGGAGGAGCCGGTGCCCGTGGCCCCGGCGCAGCACTACCACTCGGGCGGCGTGGTGACCGACCTCGACGGGCGGTCGTCGGTGGACGGGCTCTACGCCGTCGGCGAGGTCGCGTGCACGGGCGTGCACGGGGCGAACCGGCTCGCGTCGAACTCGCTGCTCGAGGGCATCGTGTTCGCCTCCCGCGCTGCGCGGGACGTCGCGGCGCGGTTCGACGCGGGCGAGCTCAAGCCGGGGGAGCCGGCCGAGCGCCCCGGCGGGTCCGCGCTGGTCGCGGCCGCCGCCCGGTCGCGGATCCAGAAGGTCACTTCCGCCGGGTCGGGCGTGATCCGGTCGGCGCGCTCGCTGGCCGAGGTCGACGAGCGGCTCGGCGCCGTCCGCGCCGACGCCCACCTGGCGGCCGAGGTCATGGCCGAGCCGCAGGCCGCCGAGTGGGAGACCACCAACGTGCACATGGTCGCCCGGGCGCTGACCCGCGCGGCGTGGCTGCGCGAGGAGACCCGCGGCGGCCACTACCGCACGGACTTCCCGAAGCCGGACGACGCCTGGAAGCGCCGCATCCAGGTCTGGCTGGACGACGACGGGGTCCTCACGGTGCAGTGAGCCCGGGTCGATCAGGATCCGGGGCCGACCCGCAACCTGATCGTGAGCCCTGGCGCCGAGCGCAACTTGCGGTTCGGCGCCGCGGCCAAGGCGAAGGGCCTCGTCGGTCTCCGAGCGCCGGGGTCCTGCAGGCGCGCTGACCGGGCTGACTCACGTTCAGCAGGCCAAAGAGCGCCACGTAGTCGCGGATTATGGCCCTCCTTGACCTGCTGAACGTAGGTCAGGTAGTGGGACTACCGCACCACGTAGCCGATGGGGTCGCCCGCCGTGACCGGGGTGCCCTCCTCCGCCGAGTGCTCCAGGGTTCCAGCGGCCTCCGCCACGAGCTGCGTCTCCATCTTCATCGCCTCGACGACGGCGACGGGCTGGCCGTCGGCCACGGTCTCGCCGTCGGCCACGAGCCAGCGCACCAGGGTGCCGGGCATCGCCGGGCGCAGCGGGACCCGCCCTGCGTCCGTCCCGGTGCCGGACGTCGGAGGCGCGCCCCCCGCCGTCGTGCCTCCGACGCCGGGCCCAGCCCCCAGGCCGGCGAACCCGATCCCGCCCGGCGTGCGCACCCGGTGCCGTCGCCCGTCGATCTCGACCCAGGTCTCCACGACCCCGGGCTCGACCACCGGCGCGGCGAGGGCCTGCGGGTCGATCGACGCCAGGAGCTCCGTCTCTATCCACTGGGTGTGGACGGCGAAGCCGGACCCGTCCGCCGACCCTGTGAACGCCGGGTCGTCGAGCACCGCGCGGTGGAACGGCAGCACCGTGGGCACGCCCTCGACCACCGTCTCGGCCACGGCGCGCCTGGCGCGGGCGAGCGCGGCCTCGCGGGTGGGCCCCCACACGACGATCTTGGCGAACAGCGAGTCGAACTCGCCGGGGATCACGGAGCCGGACTCGACCCCGGCGTCGACCCGCACGCCCGGACCCGAGGGCGGGACGAACCGCTCGATGCGCCCCGGCCCGGGCAGGAACCCGCGCGCCGGGTCCTCGGCGTTGAGCCGCAGCTCGATGGCGTGCCCGTGTGGGGCGGGGTCCTCGGTCACGGACAGCGGCAGGCCGCTCGCCACGCGGAGCTGCTCGACCACGAGGTCCAGCCCGGTGGTCTCCTCCGTGACGGGGTGCTCCACCTGGAGCCGCGTGTTGACCTCCAGGAACGAGCACGTGCCGTCTGCGCCGAGCAGGAACTCCACGGTCCCCGCGCCGCGGTATCCGGCGGCGGCGCACAGGTCCCGCGCGGACTCGTGGATCCGCTTGCGCACCGCGGTGCTGAGGAACGGCGCCGGCGCCTCCTCGACCAGCTTCTGGTTGCGGCGCTGCAGCGAGCAGTCCCGCGTGCCCGCCACGACCACATGCCCGTGGTCGTCAGCGATGACCTGCGCCTCCACGTGCCGGGGCCGCTCCAGGAACCGTTCGACGAAGCACTCGCCGTGCCCGAACGCCGCCGCCGCCTCGCGCCGCGCGGCCTCGAACAGCTCGGGCACCTCCTCCAGGGTCCGGGCCACGCGCATGCCGCGCCCGCCCCCGCCGTGCGCCGCCTTGATGGCCAGCGGCAGCCCGTGCTCCTCGGCGAAGGCGAGCGCGGCGGCGGCGTCGGGCACCGGGCCGTCCGATCCGGGCACCAGGGGCGCGCCGACCGTCCGGGCCAGGTCGCGCGCGGCGATCTTGTCGCCGAGCAGCTCGATCGTGGCCGACGTCGGCCCCACCCACACGAGCCCCGCCTCCTCGACGGCCCGCGCCGCCGCGGGGCGCTCGGAGAGGAAGCCGTACCCGGGGTGGACGGCGTCCGCGCCGGACCGGCGGGCGACGTCGAGCAGCTTCTCGACCGACAGGTACGTCTCGGCGGCGGTGCGGCCGTCCAGCGACCAGGCCTCGTCGGCGAGGCGGACGTGCGGGGCGTCGGCGTCGCCGTCCGCGTACACAGCGACGGAGCGGATCCCCAGGTCCGCGCACGCGCGGATGACGCGGACCGCTATCTCGCCTCGGTTCGCGACGAGCACGGTGCGGATCATGGGGTGCCTCCTGGGTGGTTCTGGATGGTGAAGCGGACACGCGCGCCCGCGGGGAGCTGACCGGCGAGCGGCACGTGGTCGGCGACGACCGCCCCGATCACTGGATACCCGCCGGTCAGGGGATGGTCGGCGAGGAAGAGGACGGGCAGCCCGTCCGGCGGCACCTGGATGGCGCCGGTCATGCAGCCCTCGCTGGGCAGCTCGGCGCCGTCCCGTTCCGCGACCCGGGCGAGGGGTTCGCCGTCCAGCCGCAGCCCGATCCGGTTGGAGCGCGGGGTCACCAGCCAGTCCTGGCCGGTCAGGCGCGCGATCGCCGCGGCGTCGAACCAGTCGTCGCGCGGCCCCAGCACGATCGGGAGCACGGTCACCTCGCCGGGCGCCGGCAGGTTGTCCACAGGGCTGCCCGACGGCGGCGCGTCGCCCGGATGCACCGTGGCCCCCGAGCTGGACGGGCCGGCCGGACCGGACGGCCAGGCCGCAGGGACGCCCCGCTCCGGGACGCCGACGGGCAGCAGGTCGCCGGACCCGAGCGGGTCCGGCCCCAGCCCGGCCAGCACGTCGGAGGCGCGGCTGCCCAGCACGGGCGGCACGTCGATCCCGCCGCGCACCGCCACGTAGGCGCGCACGCCCCGGGCGGGCGGCGCGAGGCGCAGCTCGTCGCCGTCGTCCAGCGCGAAGGGCTCGCCCGGCCGCGGACGGCGGTCGGGGCGCGCCGGTTCGGCGGCACTCGGCTCGCCGCTGCCGGGTGCACCACCGCCGCCAGGTCCACCGCCGTCCGCGACCTCGCCGTCCGCGGCGCTGTCGCCCGGTCGGGCCACGCCCGGCCGCACCACGACGTCGCCGACCGCCCCCGTCACGGCGAGGACGTGCGGGCCGTGGGCGCGCAGCCGCAGGCCGCCGACGGACTCGATGGCCGCAGCGCCGGACGGGTTGCCGACGGCGCGGTTGGCCGCGCGCAGGCTCGGCCGGTCCAGGGCTCCGGACGCCGAGACGCCCGCTCCCTCGGACCCGGGTCGCCCGAGGTCTTGGACCAGCGCCTGCACCCCGGCGCTGACCACCTCGAGCGCCCCGCGACCGACGTCGGCCCCGGGGACCGCCGACTCGGGAAGGCCCGGCTCAACCAAGCGATCAGGCATGGTTTCGAGCGGAGAAGCATGCCCAAGTGCGTGGTCGGGGCGGACCTTCGCGGCTGCTGCCCCTGTCCCTACGGTCTTTGCCGTTGGCGCGGTCGTCGGTACCGGGTCCGTCGTCGCACCCGCCGATCCGTCCCCCGCCAGCTCGCGGACCGCGACGAAGCGGACCTGGTCGCCCGGTTGCAGCAGCGCTGGTCGCTCGCGCGTCACGTCCCAGACGGGCGCGTCGGTGCGGCCCACGAGCTGCCAGCCGCCGGGGCTCTCCCGCGGGTAGACGCCGCTGTACGGGCCGGCGAGCGCCACCGACCCGGCCGGCACGCGGGTCCGTGGGCTGGCGCGGCGGGGGACCACCAGCGCGGCGTCGTCGCTTGTCATGTAGGCGAACCCGGGCGCGAACCCGACGAACCCGACCGTCCACGTGGCGGCGGTGTGTCGCCGCACCAGCTCGTCGGGGCTCCAGCCGAGCAGCTCGGCCGCCTCGGCGAGGTCGGCGCCGTCATACAGGACGGGGATCTCGACGGTGCGCGCCGCATCCCGAGCGCGGCGCTCCAGCGGCCGCGCCCGGAGCTCGGCGGCCAGGGCCTGCGCCGTGATCGCCGAGGGCCGGAACGGCACGAGCAGCGTTCGCGCGCCCGGTACGGGCACGCCGACGCCGCGCACCGGGTCGGACCGGAGGGACTCGTACAGCGCGACCGCCTGGTCCAGGTCGTCGAGCTCGACCAGGAGAGCGTCGTCGCGCGCCTTCAGTACCCGGATCACGCTGCGGAGCCGCTGCCCGCCGCCGGGGCGAACGCCGCGAGCGCGATGCCCTCGGCGTCGAACACCTCGCGGATCCGCCGGGCCATGGCGACGGCGCCGGGGGAGTCGCCGTGCACGCACACGGAGTCGGCGTGCACGGTGACGTCGGACCCGTCCACCGCCGTCACGACACCCTCGGTGACGAGGCGGAGCATGCGGCGGGCGACGTCGTCGGCGTCGTGCAGCACGGAGCCCGGCTCGCGCCGCGAGACCAGGCGGCCCTCGGGCGTGTACGCGCGGTCCGCGAACGCCTCGGTGGCGGTCGCGAGCCCGGCGTCGGACGCCGCGGCGAGGGCCACGCTGCCGGGCAGGCCGAGCAGCACGAGCCCCGGGTCGACGGCGGCGACTGCCGCCGCCACCGCCCGGGCCACCCGCCCGTCGACCTGCGCCGTGTTGTACAGCGCGCCGTGCGGCTTCACATAGGTGACGACGCCGCCCTCGGCGTCCGCCAGGCCCCGGAGCGCCCCGATCTGATAGACGACGTCGGCCTCGAGCTCGTCGTCGGGGACGTCCATGTCGCGGCGGCCGAACCCTGCGAGGTCGCGGTAGCCGACGTGCGCGCCGATCGTGACGCCGTGCGCCACGGCCGACCGCACGGTGCGGCGGATCGACGCCGGGTCGCCGGCGTGGAAGCCGCAGGCGACGTTGGCGCTCGAGACGATGCCGAGCATCTGCTCGTCGTCGCCGAGGCTCCAGCGGCCGAAGCCCTCGCCGAGGTCGCTGTTCAGGTCGACGGCGCTCATGGTGCGTGTGTCCTTTCGATGGTGCGAGGTGCCGAGCCGGGGGCTCAGGCGGCGAGCAGGTCGAAGATCGGGCCTACCGCGTTGACCGCCATGTACCAGGTGACCACGGCGGCCAGCGTTCCGACCACCAGGAGCCACCTCGGGTACCGCACGCCGCCCAGCAGCGAGCTGCGGAACCAGCCGATATACATGAACAGGGTCAGCCCGATGGGCAGGATGAGGCCGTTCACGCCGCCCACGAATACCAGCAGGGTGGCCGGCGCGGTGCCGATCGCCAGGTAGACGGCCAGCGAGACGACGATGAAGCCGACGGTCCACAGGTCGGCGGCCCGGCCCGTGATCCTGGCCGAGAACACCGGCAGGAACGAGACGGACGTGTAGGCGGCGCCGATGACGCTGGTGATCGCCGCGATCCAGAACACCGCGCCGAAGATGCGCAGGCCGGCCTCGCCGGCGGCGGCGGAGAACGCGTCGGCACCGGGGTTGCCGGCGACGTCCAGCACGACGCCGGAGGCGACGACGCCGAGGATCGCCAGGAACAGCACGTACCGCATGAGGCCGGTGACGAGGATGCCGCTGACGGCGGCCCGGTTGACCTCGCGCACGTGCTCGGGGCCCGCGGTGCCGGAGTCGAGCAGCTTGTGCGCGCCGGCATAGGTGATGTATCCGCCGACGGTGCCGCCCACGATCGTGGTGATCGTGGCGAAGTCGATGGTGTCGGGCAGCACGGTCTGCTTCAGCGCCTCGCCGACGGGCGGGCCCGACAGGATCGCGACGATCACGGTGAGCAGGATCATCACGACGCCGGCGACGATCACCACGCGGTCGACGACGGCTCCGGCGCGCTTGGCGAGGAAGATCGCGATCGCGATGACGGCGCTGATCGCCCCGCCCAGCCGGGGGTCGACGCCGAACAGGGCGTTCAGGCCCAGGCCCGCGCCGGCGGTGTTGCCGATGTTGAAGACGAGGCCGCCGAGGACGATGAGCACGGCGAGCACGTAGCCGCTGCCGGGCAAGGCCTCGTTGGCCAGGACGCTCGCGCGCTTGCCGGTCAGCGTGATCATGCGCCACACGTTCATCTGGACGGCGAGGTCCAGCAGGATCGAGACGAGGATGCCGAACGCGAAGGCGGCGCCGAGCTGCTGGGTGAAGGTGGCGGTCTGGGTGATGAAGCCGGGGCCGATGGCGGACGTCGCCATGAGGAAGAGCGCGCCCAGCAGGGAGCGGCTGCGCGCGGAGGCGAACCGCCGGACCCGGCCGGGCGGGGTGCCCGAGGGCGCTTCGGCGGGCGCTGCTTCGCCGGGCGGGGCCTCGGCGGGCGGGGCGGCGGACTCGTGGCTGGTGTCGGACATGGCGTCCTCCTGGTCGTTGTGGTGCGGCCGGATTGTTCAACAGTCAGGATCGTGTCGCTCGGTTGTTTCATCCGCATTGCAGGACCTTGTCGATCATGGCACGGCTCCAGTGCTGGGGCATAGGCCGGGATACGAGATGTTTACGCGCCCGGCTCTGTCAGATTGTTCAACGAACCCCTACGGTCGGTGGCGACCCACCGCGGTCCGTAGGATGGGGGAGTGACAGCGGACCGGGCCGAGCGCAGCGCGGACGCCATCCGCGAGCTCATCGTCACCGGGCGGCTGATGCCCGGTCAGCGACTCTCCGAGCAGTCGGTGAGCGAGTCGCTCGACGTGTCCCGCAACACCCTGCGCGAGGCCTTCCGGATCCTGGCTCACGAGGGCCTCCTGGTCCGCCGCCCCAACGCGGGCGTCGCCGTGGCTCGCCCCACCCTCGCCGACATCGTCGACATCTACCGCGTGCGGCGGCTCATCGAGGTCCCGGTGCTCGCCGCGGGCGACCCGGCCCATCCGGGGGCCCGCATCATGCGCGACGCCGTCGACTCCGCCCTCGCCGCGCGGCTCGGCGGCGACTGGCGCGACATCGCCGCCGCCAACATGCGGTTCCACTCGGGCATCGTGGCGCTCGCGGGCAGCCCGCGCCTCGACCGCGTGCACGCGAACCTCTCCGCCGAGCTGCGCCTGTCGTTCGGCCTCCTGGGCGACAACGGCTCCTTCTTCGACGGCTTCGTGGACCGCAACGCCGCCCTGCTGCGCCGGTTCCTCGCGGGGGACGCCGACGGCGCCGCGGCCGACCTGAACCGCTACCTCGCGGACTCGGAGCGCACGCTCCAGGACATGGTCGACGACGCCGCCCCGCCCGACCCGCCGGATACCGTGGGCGCGTGAGCACTCTGCCCGTCTTCGACACCCCCTCCACGGTCACCCCTGGGCTCGACCCCGCCTGGATCGCCCGCACCGTCGCGGTCGCGCTCGACGAGGACCTCGGCGCCGCGCCCGGCCGGGACGTCACCTCGCAGGCGACCATCCCGCCGTCCGCCACGGGGGTGGCCGAGCTGGTGGCGCGCGAGGACGGCGTCGTCGCGGGCCTGGTCGTGGTGCAGGAGGTACTGGACCAGGTAGCGGCCCGCCTCGGCCTGGAGGCCCCGGGCGTCGCCTTCCACGCGCAGGACGGCGATGCTGTGACCGCGGGCCGGGTCCTGGCGGTCCTGACCGGCCGCACCCAGGTGCTGCTCGTGGCCGAGCGGACCCTGCTCAACCTGGCGAGCCGCGCCTCGGGCGTCGCGACGGCGACCCGCGCCTTCGCGCGCGAGCTGGCCGGCACGGGTGCGCGGGTGCTCGACACCCGCAAGACGACGCCGGGTCTGCGCGCCCTGCAGAAGTACGCCGTGCGGGCCGGCGGCGGCACCAACAAGCGCATGGGCCTGTACGACGTCGCCATGGTCAAGGACAACCACGTCGTCGCCGCCGGGTCGGTCGCCGCGGCGATCCGCGCCGTCCGCGAGACGTTCCCCGGCGTGCAGATCCAGGTCGAGGCCGACACGACCGCCCAGGCCCTGGAGGCCCTGGCCTCGGGCGCGGACTTCCTGCTGCTCGACAACATGGAGCCCGGGCTCCTCGCCGAGACCGTCGCCGCCGTCCGCGAGCGGGAGGGGCACGACGGCGTCCCCGCGCACGTCGAGCTGGAGGCCACCGGCAACCTGACGCTCGACAAGGCGCGCAAGGTGGCGACCACGGGCGTGGACTACCTCTCGGTGGGCGCCCTCACCCACAGCGCCGGAATCCTGGACCTAGCCCTGGACCTCCGCCCCTGACCCGTGTGTCACAGCGGGAAGTATGAGCTTGTCGCGCGGATAGAATCGCATCCGTGACCGAGAACTCCGCCGCCGAGAATGCCGCGACCCCGCCGACCGACGACCTGCCCGAGCAGCTGCGGGTCCGGCGCGAGAAGCGTGAGCGCCTGCTGGCGCGCGGCATCGAGGCCTACCCGGTCACCGTCCCCGTCACCCACACCGTCGCCGAGGTGCGCTCCGCGTACGGACACCTCGAGGCAGGCCAGGAGACCGACGACGTCGTCGGCGTCGCCGGCCGCGTGGTGTTCATCCGCATCGGCGGCAAGCTCTGCTTCGTCACGCTGCAGGACGGCGAGGGCAACCGCCTCCAGGGCATGCTGAGCCTCGCCGTGCTCGGCGAGGAGGCGCTCGCGGCCTTCAAGACCGACGTCGACCTGGGCGACCACCTCTTCCTGCACGGCCGCGTCGGCTCGTCGCGGCGCGGCGAGCTGAGCATCTTCGCGGACGAGTGGCAGATGGCGGCGAAGGCGCTGCGCCCGCTGCCCGTCCTGCACAAGGACCTCTCCGAGGAGGCGCGCGTCCGGCAGCGCTACGTGGACCTCATCGCGCGCCCCGCCGCGCGCGACATGGCGCGCCTGCGCGCCGGTGTGGTGCGTTCTTTGCGCGAGAACTTCCACCGCCGCAGCTTTCTCGAGGTCGAGACCCCGATGCTGCAGACGATTGCCTCGGGCGCTACCGCGCGGCCTTTCTCGACGCACATGAATGCGTACGATCTGGAGCTCTTCCTGCGCATCGCGCCCGAGATCTTCCTGAAGAAGGCTGTCGTCGGAGGCGTCGAGAAGGTTTTCGAGATCAACCGGAACTTCCGTAACGAGGGCGCCGACTCGTCGCACTCGCCGGAGTTCGCCATGCTCGAGGCGTACGAGGCCTACGGGGATTACAACACCATCGGCGCTCTCACCAAGGATCTGGTGCAGACGGCGGCGCAGGACGCTCTCGGCACCACGCTCGTCACTCTTGCGGACGGTTCTGAGTACGAGCTGGGCGGGGAATGGGCAAACCTGCGGATGTACGACTCGCTCTCCGAAAGCCTGGGCGAGGAGATCACCGGTGACACCTCGGTCGAGGAGCTCGAGAAGATCGCCGGCCGCCTCGATGTCGAGGTCGGCAACAAGAAGATCCTCAATCACGGAAAGCTCGTCGAGTCGCTCTGGGAGCACCGGGTGGGCGACCACCTGTCGGCGCCGACGTTCGTCCGGGACTTTCCCGTCGAGACTTCGCCCCTCACGCGGGACCACCGCACGGAAAAGGGACAGGTCGAGAAGTGGGACCTGTACATCCGGGGCTTCGAGCTGGCTACCGGCTATTCCGAGCTGGTCGACCCCGTGATCCAGCGCCAGCGCTTCGAGGCGCAGGCCAGGATGGCCGCGGCCGGCGACGACGAGGCCATGCTGCTGGACGAGGATTTCCTGACCGCGATGGAATTCGCGATGCCCCCTTCGGGCGGAATGGGCATGGGCATCGACCGCCTGCTCATGGCGCTGACGGGCCAGGGGATCCGCGAGACCATCCTTTTCCCGCTGGTGAAGCCGCAGGCCTGAGAAATATGAACCGCGCAGACGAGTTTGTGAGGATCTTGTGATGGATACGACGCTTGCGGTGCTCGCCGGGCTCACGCCCTCGGTGGGCGTCGGCCTGTTGTTCTGGTTTTCGATGCGCAAGATCCTTCGCGCGGACCGTCACGAGCGTGAGGCGCTCGATCGAATGGACCGCGAGGCCATGGCTTCGGCAGCAGAAAACACGGGGAATTCCCCTTCGCGCTGATCTGCGCCGCCGAGGTTATCCCTGCTGACCTTCCGGACCAAATCCCCCGCACTTCACTGTCTCCGGGTGAAGTTCTCGTGAGCGGTCCACGTGCCCATTATTGACATGTCAATATTGAGTGAGGCATGCTCACGAACTAACCCCGGAAAATGTGGCGCGGAAGGAAGTACCCGTATGGTTCAGAAGGTTCAGCTCATTCTCGAGGACGACATCAGTGGCGGTGCCGCCGACGAGACCGTGAACTTCGGCCTCGACGGTGTCTCCTACGAGATCGACCTCAGTGGAGAGCACGCGGCTCAGCTGCGTGACGCGCTCGCTTCGTGGGTCGGCCACGCGCGCAAGGTGAAGTCGCCTGTCGCACGTACCGCCACGACGCGTCGGTCCCGTTCCGGCAGCGACACGGCGGCGGTCCGCGAATGGGCCAAGGCCAACGGCTACACCGTGAGCGACCGCGGCCGTATCGCGGCCGAGGTCCAGGAGGCATACGCGAAGGCCAACGGCTGACGCGGTCGCCGGCACGACACAGTGCGCCCCGGCGCCCCTTTTCGGAGGGGCGGCCGGGGCGTCGTGCGTTTCCGGCCGGAGCATGGGCCCGGCGGAATTAGGCTGGCCGCATGAGTATCCCTACCGCTGCCCTCTGGATCGGTACCTATCCGACGGCGGGGGAAGCCCCGGGCACCGGTGAGGGCATCTGGCGCGTCGGCATCGGCCCGAACGGGAAGTTCGCGGGCGGGGAGCTCGTCGTGCAGGCGGCCTCGCCGTCGTTCCTGGCGCTGGACCCCACGGGGCGCACGCTCCTTGCGGTGACCGAGCGCGAGCCCGGGAGGCTGACGTCCTTCCGCGTGTCCGACGCCGGCACGCTCTCCCCGGCGTCGGCCGCCGCCTCGGGCGGTTCCGGCCCGTGCCACGTCGTGGCCACCGAGACCGTGGCCTGGGTGGCGAACTACACCGACGGCGTTGCCGCCGTCGTGCCGCTGGCGGACGACGGCGGGCTCCGGGCGCCGCGCACGTTCCCGCACGCCGGGTCGGGCCCGGTCGAGGACCGGCAGGAAGGGCCGCACGCCCACTTCACGCACGTGTGGGGCGACCGTGTCCTGGTGGCCGACCTCGGCACCGACGAGCTGCGCACGTACCCGTTGGACGGGTCCGGCCCGGCGGACGACCCGGAGTCGTCGGGCGGCCGGACGGCCGCCGTCCTGCCGCCCGGTACGGGACCGCGTCACCTGGTCGAGCTGCCCGACGGCACGATCCTCGTCGTCGGCGAGCTCGACTGCCGCCTGCACGTCCTGGTGCACGCCGGGCCCGGCCGGCTGGAGCACGTCGGCTCCGTGGCGATCACCGGGCGCACCATGGCCGACGGCGCCGCTGGGTTCCCCTCGCACATCACCGTCGCCGGCGACCTCGTGCACGTGGGTGTGCGCGGCCCGGACGTCCTGTCGGTGCTCCGCGTGCGTGACGCCGCCGCCTCGGCCGACGGCCCCGGAGACGGCCCCGGGGTCGTCGGGCACCTGGTCATCGAGAATGTCTCCGACGTCGACCTCGGCGCGGGCGCGTGGCCGCGCCACCACGCGGTCCTGGCCGACGGCGGCGTCGTGGTCGTCGCCGCACAGAACACCGACGAGCTGATCTCGGTCCGCCTCGACCGCGCGTCGGGCAAGGGCGAGGTCACGGACCGACTGGAGCTGCCCGTGCCCGCGTGCGTCCTGGTGGCGTGATGCGCGACAGCCCGCCTCCCGACCTCGCCGAACCGGACGGCTCCCGCCCGCTCCGGATCGCGATGGTCTCCGTGCACACCTCGCCGCTGGAGCAGCCCGGCACGGGCGATGCGGGCGGCATGAACGTGTACGTGTTGGAGCTGTCCCGGGCGTTGGCCCGGCGCGGGGCGCAGGTGGAGATCTACACGCGGGCGACGTCGTCGGCCCAGCCCAAGGTGACCGACGCCGAGCCGGGCATCCGCGTGATCCACGTGTCCGCGGGGCCGTACGAGGGCCTGGACAAGAACGACCTGCCAGGCCAGCTCTGCGCGTTCGCGGCGGGCGTGCTGCGCGCCGAGGCGCACCGCCCCGAGGGCTGGTACGACGTGCTGCACACCCACTACTGGCTGTCGGGCCAGGTGGGCTGGCTCGCGGCCGAGCGCTGGGACGTGCCGCTGGTGCACACCATGCACACCATGGCGCGCGTGAAGAACGCCTCCCTGGCCCCGGGCGACGCCCCCGAGCCGCACGGCCGGGTCATCGGCGAGGAGCAGGTGGTCGCCGAGTCCGACGCCCTGGTCGCGAACACCGACCAGGAGGCCGCCGACCTGGTGCGCGACTATCACGCCGACGCCGACCGGGTGCACGTGGTGCAGCCGGGCGTGGACCTCGAGGTGTTCTCCCCGCTGCCAGAGCCCGGGGACGGCGATCCGGCGGAGCGGGCCCGGCTGCGGGCGGAGCAGCGCGCCGAGCTGCGCGAGCGGCTCGGGCTCCCGGCGGACCGGAAGGTCGTGCTGTTCGCGGGGCGCGTGCAGCTGCTCAAGGGGCCGGACGTGCTGGTGCGGGCGCTGGGGGAGCCGATCTGGTCGCAGGCGGGCGGTCAGCCGCCCCTGCTCGTGGTCCTGGGCGGCGCCTCCGGGCGGCCGACGGCGGTCCGCGAGCTGGAGGCGCTCGCCTACCAGGAGGGCGTGGCCGCGCACGTGCGGGTGCGGCCCCCGGTCCCGCAGCAGACGCTGGCCGACTACTTCCGGGCGGCCGACCTGGTGGCGGTGCCGTCCCACAGCGAGTCGTTCGGCCTGGTGGCGGCCGAGGCCCAGGCCGCGGGCACGCCGGTGGTCGCGGCAGCGGTGGGCGGGCTGCGCACCGTGGTCCAGGACGGCGTCTCCGGCGTCCTGGTGCCCGACCACGAGCCCGAGAGCTGGGCCCTGGTCCTCAAGAGCCTCCTGGACGACGACGAGCTCAGGGCCCGCCTGGCCGCCGGTGCCCTTGCCTCGGCCGCCAGGTTCGGCTGGGACCGCGCGGCGGACGAGATCCTGACCGTCTACGAACAGGCCCGCAAGTACCACGCCGCGCGGTAGACGCCCGCGCACGGGGCCGGCCTGTCCAGGGTCTGGGACCGGCACCAGCCGCATGCGAGACCCACGGGGAGAGTGCGGCAGGATGGGGGACATGACCTACACCCTCGTGCTGCTCCGCCACGGCGAGAGCGAGTGGAACGCGAAGAACCTGTTCACCGGCTGGGTGGATGTCGCCCTCTCCGAGAAGGGCGTCGAGGAGGCCAAGCGCGGTGGCGCGCTCCTCAAGGAGGCCGGCGTGGACCCGGACATCCTGCACACGTCGCTGCTGCGCCGCGCGATCATGACGGCGAACCTGGCGCTCGACGTCGCCGACCGGCACTGGATCCCGGTCAAGCGCAGCTGGCGCCTCAACGAGCGCCACTACGGCGCGCTGCAGGGCAAGGACAAGAAGCAGACGCTCGAGGAGTTCGGCGAGGAGCAGTTCATGCTCTGGCGCCGCTCCTACGACGTGCCGCCGCCCGAGATCGAGCTGGGCTCCGAGTTCAGCCAGGACGCCGACCCCCGCTACGCCGACGCCCCCGTGGTCCGCACGGAGGCGCTCAAGTTCGTGCTCGAGCGCGCGCTGCCGTACTGGGAGAGCGAGATCGTGCCCGACCTCCGGTCCGGCAAGACGGTGCTGGTCGCCGCCCACGGCAACTCGCTGCGCGCTCTGGTGAAGCACCTCGACGGCGTCTCCGACGAGGCCATCGCCGGCCTGAACATCCCGACGGGCATCCCGCTGGTCTACGAGCTGGACGAGGAGACCCTCACCCCGCTGAAGCCGGGCGGCACCTACCTGGACCCGGAGGCCGCGAAGGACGCGATCGCCGCGGTAGCCAACCAGGGCCGCTGACACCTGGGACGGCGAAGTAGAGCGCCTGTCCGATTCTCCCCGGCGTGGGCCAGGGAGAGTCGGACAGGCGCTCTACTTCGCCGTCCCAGGTGTCACACGTCCGGGAAGTCACCCGTGACCAGGAACGTCACGCGGCGGGCCACCGAGACGCCGTGGTCGCCGAACCGCTCGTAGTAGCGGCCGACGAGGGTCACGTCGACGGCCTCCTGGACGGTGCCCTGCCACTCCGGCGCCAGGAGCTTGTTGAACGTCTCCTGGTGCAGCTCGTCGATGATGTCGTCGTCGCGCTCGATCGCCTCGGCCACCGTGAGGTCACGCGTCGCCAGCAGCCTGGTGGTCCGCTGGGCCACGCGGACGGCGGCGGCGTGCATCTTCGCGAAGGTGTCCTCCGCCTCCGGCACTATCGCGTGTGCCGGGTAGCGCCCGCGCGCCACCTGGGCCACATGCCGGGCAAGGTCGCCCATGCGCTCCAGGGAGGCGCTCATCCGCAGGGCGCTCACCACGATCCGGAGGTCGGTGGCGACCGGCGCCTGCTGCGCGAGCAGGTGCACGCACCGCTCGTCGAGGGAGTCCTCGATGGCGTCGATGGTCTTGTCGGAGGCGATCACCTCCTGTGCGAGCTGAAGGTCGGCCTCCAGCAGCGCCGTGCCGGCACGGGTGATGGCGGACTCGACGAGCCTGCTCATCTCGGTCAGGTCGTCTCCGACCTGCTGGAGCTCAGCTTCGAAGATCTGTCGCATCGGTTTCCTCTCGCACTCGGGGCGCGCGGACGGTTCGCGTCCGCTGCAGCGCCGCCGCAAGGCGGGCAGGGGCCGACGCACGGCCGGGCCGGTCGCCCGGACAGTTCCCGGCACGACGCACGGCACAGCTACCGCCCGCACCCGCCAAGGTTCGACGTCGCGCTGTACCGGGAGGTTAACGCTGTTCCTCCCCGACATGAACAGTAGGCGACACGATTCTCCCGGCGCCCGCCGACGTCGACCTGCGGTTGAAACGTCGACCTACCCTGGAGGCGTGGACGGAATCATCTCCGGGGTACCGGTGCTGGCCGCCGGAATTCTCGGCGTGATCGTCGGCGTGCTCGCCACCGTGGCGTTCCGCATCTCCGACCGGCACCAGCATGCCCTTCCCCAGGCCGAACCCGACGAGCTCGACGCGGGCCTCGTCCGCGTGCTCTCGGTGCTGCGCTCCGCCGCCGTCGTGCTCGACGGCGAGGACGAGGTGATCCGCGCCTCGCCGCCCGCCTACGCGCTCGGCGTCGTGCGCAACGACGCCCTCGTGCACCCCGCGATCACTGACCTGGTGGCCCTGGTGCGGCGCGACGGCGTCATCCGCGAGCAGGAGCTGGAGCTGGCCCGCGGCCCCGTGGGCCAGGGCACGGTGCTGCTGCAGGTGCGCGTGGCGCCGCTCGGCCTCGACCGGGTCCTGGTGCTCGCGGAGGACCGTACGGAGGCGCGACGCGTCGAGGCGATCCGCCGCGACTTCGTGGTCAACGTGTCCCACGAGCTGAAGACGCCGGTCGGCGCGCTCGCGCTCCTGGCCGAGACGGTGGCCGACGCCGCGGACGACCCGGTCGCCGTCCGCCGGTTCACCGAGCGGATGCAGCGCGAGGCGGTCCGGCTGTCCGCGCTGGTGCAGGAGATCATCGAGCTGTCGCGCCTGCAGGGCGCCGGCGCGGTGCCGAAGCTGACCCCCGTCCCGATCCGCGAGGTCGTGGAGGAGGCGGTCGACCGCGCACGCACCACCGCGCAGTCCAAGAACATAGCGATCACGATGGGCGGCGACCTGGACACCGAGGTCTACGGCGACCACAACCTCCTGGTCACCGCGGTCCGCAACCTGGTGGACAACGCCGTCGCCTACTCCGGGCCCGCCAGCCGCGTGGGCGTCGGGGTGAGCGAGCGGGCCGGCCTGGTCGAGATCGCCGTCGTCGACCAGGGCGTCGGGATCGCCGAGGACGCTCAGGACCGCGTCTTCGAGCGGTTCTACCGGGTGGATCCCGCGCGCTCGCGCGACACAGGGGGAACCGGCCTGGGCCTGAGCATCGTCAAGCACGTGGCCGCCGACCACGGCGGCGACGTCACCATGTGGTCCGAGCCCGGACGGGGTTCCACCTTCACGCTGCGCATCCCGTCCGCGGACCGGCCCGACAGCGGGAGCCGCAACGGCAAGGTCACGCCGCCGCCGCTCGTGGGCGTCGTCCGAGAGAGCTCGGGGCAGGATGATGAGGGTACGGACCGGGGTGACCCGGCCGACGCCCCACACGAGGGCGCAGGGCGGCAGGACAAGAAGGACAAGCAGGGCCGGCACAAGGCCACGGACAACGGGGCCACGAAGAACGAGGAGGTAGGTGCGTGACGCGCATCCTGGTGGTAGAGGACGAGGAGTCGTACCGGGACCCGCTGACGTACCAGCTGACCCGCGAGGGTTTCGAGGTGGTCGAGGCCGCCGACGGCAACTCGGCGCTCGCTGCGTACGACGCGGAGGGGGCGGACCTGGTGCTGCTCGACCTGATGCTGCCCGGGCTGTCCGGCACGGAGGTGTGCCGCGAGCTGCGGGCGCGCGGCGACGTGCCGGTCATCATGCTGACCGCGAAGGACTCCGAGATCGACAAGGTGGTGGGCCTGGAGCTCGGGGCCGACGACTACGTGACCAAGCCCTACTCGTACCGCGAGCTGCTCGCCCGCGTGCGGGCGGTGCTGCGCCGCCGTCAGCCCCACGACTCGGCGGAGCACGACGAGGACGGCGTGCTCGAGGTCGGGCCGGTCCGGATGGACGTGGAGCGGCACACCGTCGCCGTCTCCGGGGAGAGCGTCGCGCTGCCGCTCAAGGAGTTCGACCTGCTCGAGCTGCTGATGCGGAACGCGGGCCGGGTCCTGACCCGCGGCCAGCTCATCGACCGCGTCTGGGGCGCCGACTACGTGGGCGACACCAAGACGCTCGACGTCCACGTGAAGCGCATCCGGTCGAAGATCGAGCCGGACCCCGGCACGCCGAAGCACCTGCTCACGGTGCGCGGCCTGGGCTACAAGCTGGCCGACGACGAGGGGTGAGGCGAGCGGGCGTGCGCCGGACGGGCGTGCGCCGGACACGGCCCGCCGGACGCGCGCCCGCCGCGTGTCGCAGGTCACGGGTCAACCGCGACGCTGGTCACCTTCCGTTCACCCGGTGTTTGCTCACGGGACGGCGCTCGTGAGTAGTTTCGCGAACCGTGACCACCTCCCCTTACACCCGCCTTGTCTCCGCTGCCACCGCAGGCGCCCTCGTGCTGCTGCTCGCAGGCTGCGGCGCGGCCGGGCTGCCGGGCTTCGCGGCGGAGGACGACCCGAGCGCCGACCCGGAGCCCACCGTCGTCGGTAAGTTCCGCGGGGTCGGTTCCAGCGCTCAGGGGACCGCGATGGAGGCCTGGATCAGCGGGTTCCAGGAGCAGCACCCGGACGCGGCGGTGAGCTACGACCCCGCCGGTTCCGGCGATGGCCGCGAGTCCTTCCTCACGGGCAAGACGGCGTTCGGCGCCTCCGACGTCGCGCTCAGCGACGAGGAGATGGCCGCGTCCGGGCCGGCGTGCGACGGCGGCAACGCCATCGACCTGCCCGTCTACATCAGCCCGATCGCGGTGGCCTTCAACGTGGAGGGCGTCGACCGGCTGAACTTGTCCTCGGACCTGATCGCACGCATCTTCACGGGGGAGATCACCCGGTGGGACGACCCGGCGATCGTCGTGGCCAATCCCACGGCGCAGCTGCCCGCGCTGGAGATCACGCCGGTGCACCGGTCCGACGACTCGGGTACCACCGCCAACTTCACCGACTACCTGCACGCGACGGCTCCCCAGGCGTGGCCGTACGACCCCGACGGCCTGTGGCCGCTCCCCGAGGGGTTCGCCGCGGACGGCACGAGCGGTGTGACCGAGACCGTCCGCTCGACGCCGGGCGGCGTCACCTACGCGGACGCCTCGGCGACCACCGGCCTCGGGCGCGCGGCCATCAAGGTGGGCGACGAGTACGTGCCCTACAGCTCGGACGCCGCTGCCGCCGTCGTCGACGTGTCGCCCCGGATCGAGAACCGCTACGAGCACGACCTCGCGTTCGTGCTCGACCGGAAGATCGACAAGCCGTTCGCCTATCCGATGGTGCTCGTCTCCTACCTGGTCGTGTGCTCGCGGTACGAGGACAAGGCGAAGGGCAACTTCGTCAAGGAGTTCGTCGGGTACGTGGCCTCTCCCGAGGGGCAGGAGCGCGCGGCCGCCGCGGCGGGCAGCGCGGTCATCTCGACCGACCTCCAGCAGTGGATCGCTGAGGCGGCGAAGTCCATCTACCTGACCCAGGACCGCCCGGAGGACGAGGCGGCCGGGCAGCCCGCGGGCGCGGCCCGGCAACCCCGAGGAGCCTGACGGGTGAGGAATCTCAGGCAATGCCATGGTGCGCGTGTTGCGGATCACCCCCTCCGTGATGGCTTGTTCACCTTCCGTTTACCTAGACCTGGGAATCAGGTCATCCCCACTCCCTAGCGTCCCGACTGACGCCGCGGCGCTCGCCGCGCGTACGACTTGAACAGGATGGAACTACCAGTGAAGATCAGCCGATTCCCCCGCGTTGGCTCCGCTGTCATGGTGGGCGCGCTCGCGCTGAGCCTCGCCGCCTGCGGGTCAGACCCGACGACCGGTAACGAGACCGCGCCGACCGACGAGGCGGCAGCCCTGTCCGGTGACTACGCCGGTGCTGGCTCGTCCGCCCAGGAGTCCGCCATGGACGCCTGGGTCGCCGGCTTCCAGAGCGCCAACCCGGACGTCACGATCAACTACGACCCGGCCGGCTCCGGTGCCGGCCGCGAGCAGTTCCTCGCCGGTGGCTTGCAGTGGGCCGGCTCGGACTCGGCGCTCGACGACGACGAGCTCGAGGCCTCGAAGGAGGTCTGCGGCCCCGACGGCGCGATCGACCTGCCGGTCTACGTGAGCCCGATCGCCGTGACCTTCAACCTGCCCGACGTCGACGCCCTCAACCTCGCCCCCGAGGTCATCGCCGACATCTTCAACGGCACCATCAAGAAGTGGAACGACGACGAGATCGCCGCCGACAACCCCGACGTCGAGCTCCCGGACCTGGCCGTCACGCCGGTGCACCGCTCCGACGACTCGGGCACCACCAAGAACTTCACCCAGTACCTCGAGGCGACGGCCCCCAAGGGCTGGACGAACGAGGCGGACAGCGTCTGGCCGCTCAAGGGCGGCGACTCCGCCGAGGGCACGTCCGGCGTGATCGGCGTCGTGACCGACACCGAGGGTGCCGTCACCTACGCCGACGCCTCCAAGATCGGCACGCTGGGCACCGGTGCCATCAAGGTCGGCGAGGAGTGGGTGCAGCACTCGCCCGAGGGCGCGGCCGCCGTCGTCGACGCTTCGCCGCTCGTCGAGGGCCGTGCCGAGCACGACTTCGCGGTGGAGGTCGACCGCACCCTGACCGACGCGGACACCTACCCGCTCGTGCTGGTGTCCTACGCGATCGCCTGCACGAACTACAAGGACGAGGCGGCTGGTAACTTCGTCAAGGCGTTCCTCGCCTACCAGGCGTCGGAGGAGGGCCAGCAGGCCGCGGCCGACGCCGCGGGCAGCGCGCCGATCTCCGCAGGCACGGCCGAGAAGGTCGCTGCCGCGATCGACTCGATCACGGTCGGCTGATCAAGCGGTTTGACCTCCGGCCGGTGGCCGGACCGGCGGCGTCCTGGGCGCCGTGCAGGTCCGGTCACCGGCACAGCCGTGTCAGCCACCATCCCCCACACCGAGCGACGAGCATCGAGGAGCTCTTGTGACCACGACCGACAGCCCGCCGGCAGCACCGCCCAGCCGGGCGCGGCGGAGCGCCAGGCGAAGCAACAGCGCTGATACCGAGCGCGGATTCAGCCGGGTGTTCCGGTGGATCGCCACCGGGTCCGGAGCGCTCCTACTGCTGGTCCTTGCGGCCGTCGCACTGTTCCTGATCGTGCGCGGCCTGCCGGCGCTGACAGCGTCGCCCGAGGAGCTCACCAAGGACGGCGGCCTGCCTGATGGCATGGACTCGCTGTGGGACCTCGTCGGTCCGCTCGTCTTCGGCACGCTGCTCGCCTCGGCCATGGCGCTGCTGCTCGCGACGCCCGTGGCGATCGGCATCGCGCTGTTCATCTCGCACTACGCGCCCCGCCGGGCGGCGTCGGTGATCGGCTACATCATCGACCTGCTCGCCGCGATCCCGTCGGTGGTGTTCGGCCTGTGGGGCGCCCGGACGCTCGCACCCGTCATCAGCGACTTCTGGGTGTGGCTCGGTGGCGTGCTGGACTTCCTGCCGTTCTGGACCGTGAACGTGACGAACACCGGCCGGTCCCTCGCGACCGCGTCGGTGGTGCTCGCCGTCATGATCCTGCCGATCATCACCGCGGTCTCGCGTGAGGTCTTCCTGCAGACCCCCAAGCTGCACGAGGAGGCGGCGCTCGCGCTCGGCGCCACCCGGTGGGAGATGGTCCGCACCGCCGTGCTGCCGTTCGGCCGCTCCGGCGTGATCTCCGCCGCGATGCTCGGCCTGGGCCGGGCCTTGGGCGAGACGATGGCCGTGCTCATGATCCTGTCGCCCGGTCTGCTCTTCTCGTTCCAGATCTTCGACTCCGGCCAGCAGCAGACCATCGCCGCGTTCATCGCGTCGCGGTTCGCCGAGGCCAGTGGCCTTGAGGTGAACGTGCTCATCGCGACCGGCCTGTCGCTGTTCGTCATCACCATGGTCGTCAACATGGCCGCCCGCGCGATCGTGGCGCGGCGCAAGGAATTCTCGGGAGCCAACTGATGAGCGCCACGACTCCGACCGCGGACGACACCAGCTCCGCCGAGCGCACGCGCGCCCTCCTGACCGCGCCGCACGTCGGGCGCAAGCGCACCGACATGGCGATGACCGTGCTGATCTGGGGCGCCTTCGTACTGGCCGTCATCCCGCTCGTGTCGCTGCTGTGGACCGTCGCCCTGCGCGGCGCGGAGCGGTTCAACAGCGACTTCCTGTTCACGTCGATGCGCGGCGTGTTCGGCGGCATGGACATGGGCGGCGCCTACCACGCCGCCGTCGGCACGCTGATGATCACGCTGTGCGCGACGGTCATCTCGGTGCCGATCGGCCTGCTGGTCGCCATCTATCTCGTCGAGTACGGGCGCGGGGCGCTGGCGCGGGCCACGACGTTCTTCGTCGACGTCATGACCGGCATCCCGTCGATCGTCGCGGGTCTGTTCGCGTTCGCGCTGTTCACGATCTTCCTCGGCCCGGGTGCCAAGCTCGGGATCATCGCGGCGGTCGCCCTGAGCGTGCTGATGATCCCCGTGGTCGTGCGCTCCTGCGAGGAGATGCTCAAGCTCGTCCCGAACGAGCTGCGGGAGGCGTCCTACGCGCTGGGCGTGCCGAAGTGGCTGACCGTCGTCAAGGTGGTGCTCCGAACCTCCGTCGCCGGCATCACGACGGGTGTGCTGCTCTCGATCGCCCGCGTGATCGGCGAGACGGCCCCGATCCTCATCACCGCCGGCGTTTCGGACTCGATCAACTTCAACCCGTTCGACGGCCGCATGATGACGCTGCCCGTGTACATCTTCAGCCAGTACCGGCAGGGCCCCGTGCCGTGCCGCGAGGATGCGATTGACTGCTTGGTGAACATCAACTTCGACCGGGCCTGGGCTGCCGCGCTCCTGCTGATCATCATCGTCATGCTCCTCAACCTCATCGGGCGCCTCGTGACCCGGTGGTTCTCCCCGAAGCTGCGCTGACGCGCAGACCCGCCTCAGCCGCAGCTCACACGAAGGAATGATCCGATGGCACAGCGCATCGACGTGACCGACCTGAACATCTACTACAGCGACTTCCTCGCCGTGGAGGGTGTCTCCATGACGATCGACCCCAAGTCCGTGACGGCCTTCATCGGCCCGTCGGGCTGCGGCAAGTCGACGTTCCTGCGCACCCTGAACCGCATGCACGAGGTGATCCCGGGCGCCCGTGTGGAGGGCTCCGTGGAGCTGGAGGGCGTCGACCTCTACGGCGACGACGTCGACCCGGTGGCCGTGCGCCGCACCGTGGGCATGGTGTTCCAGCGCCCGAACCCGTTCCCCACGATGTCCATCAGGGACAACGTGCTGGCGGGCGTGAAGCTCAACAACAAGCGGATCTCCAAGTCCGACGCCGACGACATGGTCGAGTCGTCCCTGCGCGGCGCCAACCTGTGGAACGAGGTCAAGGACCGCCTCGAGCGTCCGGGCTCCGGCCTGTCGGGCGGGCAGCAGCAGCGGCTCTGCATCGCCCGCGCCATCGCGGTGAAGCCGCAGGTGGTGCTCATGGACGAGCCGTGCTCGGCCCTGGACCCGATCTCCACGCTGGCGATCGAGGACCTCATCCAGGAGCTCAAGAAGGACTACACGATCGTCATCGTCACGCACAACATGCAGCAGGCCGCGCGCGTGAGCGACCGGACGGCGTTCTTCAACATCGCGGGCACCGGCAAGCCTGGCAAGCTCATCGAGATGAACGACACGGCGACGATCTTCTCGTCGCCCGCCGAGAAGGCCACCGAGGACTACGTCTCGGGCCGCTTCGGGTGACGGTTGGTTCGCCGAAGTAGAGCGCCTGTCCGGCTCTCCCCGTCGCACGACGGGGAGA
>NZ_JBHUUX010000056.1:0-40687 GCF_042670845.1 Promicromonospora sp. NPDC057138
GGTCCGAGTCTCCCGGCGTCCACCGGGAGACTCGGACAGGCGCTCTACTTCGTCAGTCGCGAGGGCGAGACTCCGTTTCAGCAGTCCCCGAACTTGGTCTCACTTCGTGCGTGCTTTTTACCGGTACTCGCGGTAGCGTGTATCGCGATCCAGCGGCGTCGCTCACCGGACGTCGCCGTCCCGAAAACCCCAGGAGTTCTGCTGATGACCGCAGCCCCGGAAACACCGCGTGCCCGCCGTGCGGTGCGCGACGTCGTCTTTGTCGACGGCGCCCGTACGCCCTTCGGCAAGGCCAAGCCCGACGGCCTCTACGCGCAGACGCGTGCCGACGACCTGATCGTGAAGGTGGTGCGCGAGCTGCTGCGGCGCCACCCCGAGCTCCCCCCGGAGCGGATCGACGAGGTGGCCATCGCCGCCACCACCCAGCAGGGCGACCAGGGGCTCACGCTCGGCCGCACGGTCGGCATGCTCGCCGGTCTCCCCCAGTCCGTGCCGGGCTACGCCATCGACCGCATGTGCGCCGGGGCCATGACCGCCGCCACGACGACCGCCGCGGGCATCGCCATGGGCGCCATCGACATCGCGATCGCCGGCGGCGTGGAGCACATGGGCCGCCACCCGATGGGCTTCGACGCCGACGTCAACCCCCGCTTCGTGGCCGAGAAGCTCGTGGACCCGCAGGCCCTGAACATGGGCGTCACCGCGGAGAACCTGCACGACAAGTTCCCGCACCTGACCAAGGAGCGCGCGGACCGGTTCGCCGTCGAGTCGCAGGCCAAGTACGCCAAGGCGCTGGCCAACGGCAACATCGACCCTGACCTGGTCCCGGTCGCCGTCCGCTCCTCCGAGCAGGGCTGGGGCCTGGCCACCACCGACGAGCTGCCCCGCCCCGAGACCACCTTCGAGTCCATCCAGGGTCTCAAGACGCCGTTCCGCCCGGGCGGCCGGGTCACCCCCGCGACGTCGTCCCCCCTGACCGACGGCGCCACGGGCGCCATCCTCGCGGCGGGCGACGTCGCCGCCGAGCTGGGCCTGCCCGCGCAGATGCGCCTGGTCTCGTACGGCTTCGCCGGCGTGCCCCCGGAGATCATGGGCTACGGCCCGGTGCCCTCCACCGACAAGGCGCTGAAGACCGCCGGCCTGACCATCGACGACATCGGCCTGTTCGAGCTGAACGAGGCGTTCGCGGTGCAGGTGCTGTCCTTCCTGGACCACTACGGCATCGCCGACGACGACCCGCGCGTCAACCCGTACGGCGGCGCCATCGCCATGGGCCACCCGCTGGCCGGCTCCGGCGTCCGCCTGATGACCCAGCTCGCCCGCGAGTTCGAGCAGTACCCCGAGGTCCGCTACGGCCTCACCGCGATGTGCGTGGGCCTGGGCCAGGGCGGCAGCGTCATCTGGGAGAACCCGCACCACGCCGACTACTCCGGCCACACGGACGAGGAGAACTGACCCGTGCCCGACACCCCCACGACGTTCACCGAGCGCGTCACCCACTCCCTCGTCCGCGACGTGCGGATGCCCGGCGGCGCCGGCGTCCTCGCGCTGGTCACGCTCGACAACGGCCTGGACCACACCAAGCCGAACACCCTCGGCCCGGCGGGCATCGCCGAGCTGAAGGCGGCCCTCGAGGTCGTCCGCACCCGGGCCGAAGCCGGCGAGATCGCCGCCGTCGGCGTGACAGGCAAGCCCTACTTCGTAGCCGCCGGCGCCGACCTCAAGGGCATCACCTCGGTGCACGGCCACGACGAGGCGGTCGAGCTCGGCCGCGCGGGCCACGCCGCGTACACGATCCTCGGCGACCTGCGCGCGGCCACCGGCGTGCCGACCTTCGCGTTCGTGAACGGCCTGGCGCTGGGCGGCGGCCTCGAGGTCGCCCTCAACTGCGACTACCGCACGGTGGCGTCCGACGCCGCGGCGCTCGGCCTGCCCGAGACCGGCATCGGCCTGGTGCCCGGCTGGGGCGGCGCCTACCTCGTGCCGCGCCTGGTCGGCGTCGAGAAGGCCATCGACGTCATCCTCACGCGGCCTGCGGCGAACAAGCCGTACAAGCCCGCCGAGGCCCGGGGGATCGGCCTGGTCGACGAGCTGTTCGAGGCCGCCGACTTCCTGGAGCAGTCCATCATCTGGGCCGCGAAGGTCGTCACCGGCGAGGTCGAGGTGCCCCGCCGCGAGCTCGACCCGCAGCCCGTGTGGGACGGCGTCGTCGCCGCCGCGAAGGCGCAGCTCGACACCCTGGTCGGCGCGTCGCGCCCCGCGCCGCACCGCGCGCTGGAGCTCATCGCCGCCGCCCGGAACGCCACCAAGGCCGAGGCGTTCGCCGCGGAGGACCAGGCGCTGGCGGACCTGATCATGTCCGACGAGATGCGCGCCAGCATCTACGCGTTCAACCTCGTGGGCGGCGGCAAGAAGCCCGTCGGTGCTCCCGACCCCAAGCTCGCCAAGCCGATCACCAGGGTCGGCGTCGTGGGCGCCGGCCTCATGGCCGCCCAGATGGCGTTCCTGTTCGCGCAGCGGCTCGGCGTCCCCGTCGTCATGCGCGACCTGGACCAGGAGCGCGTGGACAAGGGCCTGGCCTTCGTCCGCGAGACCGCCGAGAAGCTGGCCGGCCGCGGCCGCCTGGCGCCCGACGCCGCCGCCCGCATCGTGGCGTCCGTGTCCGGCACCACCGACATCGGCGAGTTCGCCTCGTGCGACTTCGTGATCGAGGCCGTCACCGAGGTCATGGGCCTCAAGAAGAAGGTGTTCGCCGAGCTGGAGAGCGTCATCTCCCCCGAGACGGTGCTCGCGACCAACACCTCGGCGCTGTCCGTCACCGAGATGGCGGCGGACCTGGCTCACCCCGCGCGCGTGGTCGGCATCCACTTCTTCAACCCGGTGGCCCAGATGCCGCTGGTCGAGGTGATCAACGCGCAAGCCACCTCCGACGAGGCCCTGGCCACGGCGTTCGCCATCACGAAGAAGCTCCGCAAGACGGCGATCATGTCGGCCGACCGTCCGGGCTTCATCGTGAACCGCCTGCTGCTGCTCGTGATGGGCCAGGTCGTGGACGCGATCGAGGGCGGCACCCCCGTCGAGGTCGCGGACCGGGCGCTCGCGCCGCTGGGCCTGCCGATGCCGACGTTCGAGCTGACCGACCTGGTCGGCCCCGCCGTCGCGCAGCACGTGCTCACCTCGCTGCGGGAGAACCTCGGGGACCGGATCCCGGTGTCGGCGGGCCTGGCCAGGATCGTCGAGGACGGCACCCGGGTGGTGCTGGACGCCCCGGCCAAGGGCCTGCACAAGCCGGTCAACCCGGCCGTCCAGGAGTACTTCGGCCCCGCCCGTCCCGGCGAGCCGGGCGTGCTCGACGCCGACGGCGTGCTCGACTCCGTGCTCACGGCGCTGACCACCGAGATCGGCCTGATGCTGGACGAGGGCGTGGTGCCCGGCCCGCAGCAGATCGACCTCGCGATGATCCTCGGCGCCGGCTGGGGCTTCCACACGGGCGGCATCACGCCGTACCTGGACCGGACGGGCTACAGCGAGAAGGTCCTGGGCAGGCGACTCCTGCCGGACGGCGTGGCGAACGTCCCCTCCTGAGCCGCAGGTAGCGCCCGACCGGACCCTCCGGCGGCGAGCCCCCACCCGTGGGCTCGTTGTCGGAGGGTCCCGCTACGCTCTGCGAACATGACAGATGCCGGATCGGGCGCGCACGCGCACTACGTCGTCGTCGGGGACGGGCCGCTCGCCTATCGCCTGACCAGGGCGCTCACGACCCGCTTCAGCGGCACGGTGACCGTCGTCGTCCCGGACCGCACCTCCCGGTACGCGCAGGAGATGCTCGCCATCAACCGCGACGGCAACGGCGACCGCATCGACGTGCTCGAGGCGGACCGTCTCGACGAGGAGGCGCTCAAGGCGGCCGGCGCGGGCCGCGCCGCGGCGGCCGCCCTCGTGAACCAGGACGACGGCGGCAACGTCGCCCTGGCGCTCCTGCTCCGCGAGGCCTGGCCCGAGCTGCACGTCGTGGTGCGGATCTTCGACGAGTCGCTCGGCCGGCACCTGCAGCGCGACCGCTGCACGGTGCTGTCGTCGTCGGCGTTCGCGGCTCCGGAGATCGTCGGCGCCGCGCTGCGCCGCCTCATCCGCCTCCCGGTGCAGCACCGCCGCCTGGTCGCCGTGTCGGACGATCAGACGTCCCTGCCGACCCGCATGGTCCTGTTCGCCACGGCCGCGGACGGCACGGTCACGGCGCTCCCGAACGACGACGAGATGCCAGGGCTCGCCCCCAAGGTGCTCCTGGCGGACGCCGCGCAGGACGACGTCCTGCCCGAGATCAAGGCCGACCTCGAGCCCGACGAGGACGAGGTGGACCCGCACCGGCGACGCCGGTTCGGCGAGTACCTGCGCACCCTGGCGATCACCTCCGGCTGGAACCTGCTGCTCGCCGCCGGGGTCCTTCTCGTGGTCGTCCTCGTCGGCGCTGTGACGATGAAGCTCGCCACGGGCTCGTCCTGGGCCGGGGCACTGTACGAGGCGGTGCTGCCCTCTCTCGCCGGCAGCGACCCGGACAACGACGCGAACCCCGTGGTCAAGGCCACCCAGGTGGTGCTGACGATCGTGAGCGTCGCGGTCATCCCGTGGGTCACCGGTGTCGTGGTCGACGGCGTGGTGCGCACCCAGCGCCTGCTCGACACCGGCTCCCCGCTGCACCCGATGGCCGACCACGTGGTCGTCGTCGGCCTCGGCGATCTCGGCACCCGCATCGTGCGGTCCCTGGACCGGCGCGGTGTGCCGGTGGTCGCCGTCGACGTCGCCGAGTCGGCGCGCGGCGTCGCGATCGCCCGCGCCCGCGACGTCCCGGTCGTGATCGGCGACGCCCGCCGGGCGGCGACCCTGCGCGCCGCATACGTGGACACCGCCCAGGCGATAGTGGTGGTCACCAGCGGCGGGGCGACGACCATCGGCATCGGCTTCGCGGCCCGCTCGATCCCGCGGCCCAAGGACGCGCCCGCGCGGCTGCGCACGGTCCTGCGGGTGTACGACAAGGACCTGTCGCGCCGCATCCGGCGCGAGATCCCCGACTCCGCGGGGCTCAGCTCCTCGTTCCTCGCCGCGCCGTGGTTCGCCGCAGCGATGATCGGCCAGGAGGTCAAGGCGACCATCCCGTACCGGGACCGGGTGCTGGTGCTCGCCGAGATCGTGATCATGGAGGGCAGCAGGCTCGCCCGCATGCAGCCCGACGACGTCGACCTCGACGGCGCCGAGGGGGACGGCGGGGCCGACGTGAAGAGCCGCCTGCTCGCGATCCGCACCAAGCCGCAGGCCAGCGGTGGCGGCGGCCGGATGATCGAGCCGTCGGAGGGCTGGTACCTGCACCCGGACGACACGCTGATCGTCGTCGCGACCACCGCGGGGCTGCGCCGGCTGCGCGAGCTGGCGAGCGCGCCGCAGCACGCGCGGACGGCGTCGAACAGCCCAGGCGAGCCGGAGCGAACCGGATCGGCCTGAACGACTGGCCCCGGATCGGCCCGTTCGCCGGTCCACCGGGCGCCTAGCGTCAGGGTCATGCGACAAGGTCTCAGCGTCCCCCAGGGCGCCGCGCTCACCCTCGGCGCCATGCTCGGCACCGGCGTCATCTCGCTTCCCGCCCTGGCCGCGGACGTGGCCGGCCCGGCGTCCCTGGTGGCGTGGGGCGCGCTGGTGCTCCTGTCGATCCCGCTCGCCACGACGTTCGCGGCGCTCGGCGCGCGCCACCCCGACGGCGGCGGGGTGGCCACCTATGCCCGCCTCGCGTTCGGCGAGCGGGCGTCCACCATGGTCGGCTGGGCCTTCTACGCCACGATCCCCGTGGGCGCCCCTGCCGCCGCGGGCTTCGCCGGCGCCTACGTCGCCGACGCGACCGGCGGCGGGACCGGGACCGCGCTCGTCACCACCGTTGCGATCATCGCGGTCTGCGCGGTCATGAACTGGTTCGACCTGCGCGTGTCCGGCACGGCGCAGCTCGTCATCGCAGGAGTGGTGGCGCTCCTGCTGGCGGTCGCGGTGGTCGTGGCGCTCCCGCACGCACAGGCCGCTTACCTGACCCCGTTCGCCCCGCACGGCTGGGGCGCTGTGGGCTCCGCGGCCGCCCTGCTCGTCTGGGCCTTCGCCGGGTGGGAGATCCTGGGCTCGCTGTCGGCGGAGTACCGCCGTCCTGCCCGGGACATCCCGCGGGCCACGGCGATAGCGGTGGCGGCCGTCGGGGTGCTGTACCTCGGTGTCGCGTTCGCGACCGTGGCAGTGCTCGGCCCGGCGCCCGGGCCCGCGCCGCTCTCGGACCTGCTCGTGCTCGGGTTCGGCGAGCAGGCCCGGCCCGTCACCACGGTGCTGGCCGTGCTGCTGACCATCGGCGCCATCAACGTCTACTTCGCGGGCGGCAGCCGGATGGGCGCCGCGCTCGCCCGCGACGGCGCGCTCCCGGGCTGGCTCGCGACGGCGCCGGGCCGCACGCCCCGCCGCTCGCTGGCCCTCATCGCCGGCGTCGCCCTCGGCACGACGGCGCTGCTCGCCGCCCTGCACCAGTCCACCGACGCGATACTCCTCATGGCGACCGCCACGTTCTCCCTGCTCTACGTGGTGGGCGCGGCGGCGGCGCTGCGCCTCCTGCCGCGGTGGGGCATCGCATGGTGGTGCGCCGTGGTGTCGCTGGGCGCCGCGCTCGGGCTGCTCGTCATGACCGGCCCGCACATGACCGGCCCGGTACTCGCCGCCCTGGGCGGCCTCGCCTGGGCGACGTGGCGGCGCCGCCGGGCGCGCGTCGCTGCGCCGGCCGCACCCTCCGCCGCTCCGGCCGTCACGGCGTCAGCAGACGCCCCAGCGTCCGAATCCCTGGCCGGATCGAGCTCGTGACCGCGCTGCCGATCCCGAGCACTATCCCGTCGCGGTGGGGGCCCACCGCGAGGGCGGCGAGGGACTCCAGGGCGAGCGACCGGCGTCGGGCACGGGCGACGAGGACCTGCGAGCTCACCGAGGCGTCCGCGGGCAGGTAGGCCGCCAGGTGCAGGCCCGCCGCGGTCGGGACGGGCTCGACCGGCAGCTCCGCCAAGGCGTCCAGCAGGATCTCGTACCGCTCCGTGTAGCGGGCCGAGGCCTTCCGGACGTGCCGGGCGAGCAGGCCATCGTCGATGAAGCGCGCGAGCGCGGCCTGCACGTGCACGGCGCCGTGCCCGTCGGTGAGCTGCCGGGCCGCGAGCAGCGCCTCCCTCAGCGACGGCGGCGCCACCAGGTAGCCGACCCGCAGGCCGGGCAGGAGCGACTTCGAGAACGTACCGACGTAGACCACGCGGCCGTCCCGGTCGAGGGCCTGCAGCGACTCCAGCGGACGGCGGGCCCGGCGGAACTCGCTGTCGTAGTCATCCTCGACCACTGCGGCCCCGTGCCGCGCGGCGTGTGCCAGCAGGGCCCGCCGTCGGGCGAGCGAGAGGGGCATCCCCAGTGGGAACTGGTGCGACGGCGTGGTGTAGACCAGGCGGGCCTCGGCCGGGATCTGGTCCACGACCAGGCCGTCGGCGTCGACGGGCACCGGCACGACGCGCGCCCGGTGCAGCGCGAAGAGCTCGCGCGCCTCGGGGTAGCCGGGGTCCTCCATGGCGACGACGTCCCCCGGTTCCAGCAGCACGCGCGCCACCAGGTCGAGGGCCTGCTGGGCACCGGTGGTGGCGATGACGTCGTCGGGCCCGGCGTGGACCCCGCGGGAGCCCGCCACGTAGCGGGCGACGGCCTCGCGGAACCGGGGCAGGCCCGCCGGGCCGCCGTACGAGCCGGCCGCGGCACCGCCCGCGCGCGACTCGGCGGCCAGCAGCCGGCGCCAGGTGTCGAAGGGGAAGAGGCTTGCGTCGGGGATGCCCACGCGGAAGTCGTAGTCCGGGACCGGCGCGTCCGCGCTCGTAGGATGCGCGCTCCAGCGCCACCCCGCCCGCGGGCGAAGTGCGCCCGGGCCCCGGTGCCGCACGGGCGGGGCGTCGCTCGCCGCAGCGGTGGCGAAGGTGCCCGCGCCGGTCCGCGTCTCCAGGAACCCCTCCGCGACGAGCCGTTCGTACGCGGTGGCGACGCTCGCGCGCGAGACGCCGAGGTCGCGCGCGAGGTCGCGCGTCGAGGGCAGCCGCTCCCCCGCCGCGACCCGGCCCGTGGTCAGGGCACCGTGCAGGGCCCGGTAGATGGCGTCGGTGCGCCCGGTGCGCTGGCTGAGATCGACGGCGAGGTCCACCCGCCGATCATGACCCATCCCGGCGTACCTGACAGCCGCCCATTACGGTTCGGACTCATCGCGGCAATTCACCCTGTTCGGCAGCCCCTTTTCGCCGCTTCGGGGCAAAAGGCGCACCTAGCATCGCGGCTCATGAGCACTGACACCGCGCCGGCGGCCACCCCACCCGAGGAGCCGACCGACGCACCCGCCGGGATGCCCGAGACGGCGGCGGCCGCCCAGACGCCCGAGACGGTCGATGATGCCGAGCCGACCGAGCCGACCGGAGGCGAGCCCGCGCCGTCGGCCCGCCCGCTGACCGCCGCGCTGCTCAACCTGAGCGGCTTCGGGCTGGGCTACCTGCACCTGCGGGCCTGGGCGCGCCTCGTCGTCGCGCTGGCCGCGACGGCCGCGCTCGTGTGGCTCGCGCTGCCGATCGGGCGCGAGCCGATCGACGCCTGGTGGGCGGTCGGCTACGTGGGCGCGCTGGTCCTGTTCGCGCTGGACGCGGCGCTCCTCGCCCGACGCCGGATGCGGCGCGAGGTGCGGCGCCCCACCGTCTGGACCCCGGGCGCCGCCCGCCGCGTCGCGTGGGCCACGCTCGCCGTCGTCCCGCTGCTGGGTGCCGCGTACGTCGTGACGCAGCACGAGGTGCTGGAGCAGTACCTCGCCTACGACCTTGACCAGGCCGAGGAGAGCCTGGAGTCGACGGGCACCGCGTTCCCCCCGTACGAGAAGGTGTACGACGCCGCTTACGCGACCTATGTGCGGACCGCGGCCGAGCACTCGCGCACACGTGCCGCCGACCGCGTCCCGGGCCTCATCGACGACCTGTACGCGCAGGCCAAGGGCACGGACATCTGCAACGCCGTAGCCGCCCAGCGGCACTTCGCGAAGCCCGGCACGACGGGGGCCCTGCGCGATGTTGCCCGGAGCGAGCTGCCCGGCGGCCTGCACGACTGCGGTCTGCGCTCGACGGAGCGCGGCGTGCTCGCCAGCGCGCGCCCCATGCTCACCGAGCTCCTGAAGGATCACCCGGCCAGCGACCCCGCCCAGGACCTGCCCAAGGAGCTGGCGGCCTGGCGGGACGACCTGATCAGGAACCTGACGAGCAAGGGCGGCTGCACCGACACGACGCTGGTGACGGCATCGACCGGATTTCTCGGGGGATTCGACGCGGGGAAGGTCAGCGCGCTGGCCGACAAGGCGCGCACCGAGGTCCCCGCCGGCCTCCTCACGTGCGGCGTGACGCAGTTCGAGGACCGGCAGTACACGGCTGCGCACGAGAACCTGGACGCGCTCCTCGACACCTATCCGCGGGCGAAGGACGCCGACTACGCGGAACGGCTCCGGATCGCCACGGGGATCGCGCAGCTCGAACCCTCGGCGGGCGTGGGCCTGCCCGCTCGTGCCGAGCCTGAGGGGACGGTCACGATCACTGTCTTCAACCACAGCCCCGACCCGTTCGAGATGGTCTACACCGGGCCCGCGACCGGCGTCATCGCTATCGACGCGTGCGACGGCTGCGTGTACTACGCGGAGGGTGACGAGCCGGAGTGCACCAGCTATTCGCTGACGATCCCGAGCACGACGGTCACGATCCCGGCCGGCGACTACCGCACGGCGGTCGGCAGGAAGGCGTGGTGCGCGGCTGGCTGGACGGCGGCGTCCAGGAGGCCGAATTCACGACGGACAGCTCCACCTGCGTCTGGACAACGGGGCCCTGAGCCCCGCCGTCCGCTCCCGGGCCGCCGAATTCAGTTCCCTCGGCGGCCCGGGAGCGGTTGAATGGCGTCTTACATGACTACGTACTACACGTCCGACCTGCACTTCGGACACCTGAACATCATCCGGTTCTGCGATCGCCCGTTCCCCGGCGTCCCCGCGATGAACGCCCGGCTCGTCGAGCTCTGGAACGAGACCGTCACCGACGACGACACCGTGTGGGTGCTGGGCGACGTCGCCCTCGGCGCCCTCGACGAGTCCCTCGCACACATCGGGCGGCTCGCGGGCCGCAAGATCCTCGTTCCCGGCAACCACGACCGCTGCTGGGAGGGCGACCGCGCCCTACGCAAGGGTGACCCGGAGGGCCGCGAGCGGCGTCGGGCGGCCGCGCGGGAACGCTACCTGGCCGCGGGTTTCGCCGAGATCCATGACCGGCCGGAGCGGGTGGCCCTCGGCGACGAGGAGGTCGACCTGTCCCACTTCCCGTTCGAGGGCGACTCGCACGGCGCGGACCGGTTCGTCGAGTACCGGCCCGTGGACCGGGGCGGCTGGGTGGTGCACGGCCACGTGCACGACACGTGGCGCCAGCGCGGGCGGCAGATCAACGTCGGCGTCGACGTCTGGGGCGGGCGGCCCGTGTCCGCCGAGACGATCGCCGGGCTCATCGGCGACGGCCCTCGCGAGCTGGAACCGCTGGGCTGGGCCTGACACGACTCGCGACACGACGTCGGACACGACAAGAGCGCACGTTCTGTAGGTGATGAACGTGCGCTCAGGCGTCAGGGTGCGTGGCGTCAAAGGTGCTCGAGGCCCACGCACTGCGTCAGCGGAAGCGCCAGGGCGCCGCCCGCCGCGCGGGGGGTCATGCGGATACGAGGGACTCCGAGTCGCGGTGCTCGCGGTCCGACTTGTAGGACTCGATCTCCTCGGCGTTGAACATGAGGTCCGCGCCGACCATGTGGTAGTCGATCTCACCTGCCTCGAGAAGGTCGATGACGTGCAGCTTGGACACTCCCAGCAGCCGGGCCGCCTCAAGCGCGGTCAGGTCATGGTGCGGTCTGATGACTTCTGCTTCCAATGTGATCTCGTTCACACGGCCAGTCTTGCTCGTTCAGGCGGTCGGAGTCCAGTCGAATCGGTGCGAGTTTCAGTATCTGGTCCAAGATTCTTTTCTCCCGCGACGGCCGCGGACATGGCAATTGCTCACGCACACACCCCGACGAGTGAACGCGGCGCCGCGTGAGATGTGACACGATAAGCGCCATTCCGCTGGTCCCCGATTGCGAGGCGGCGGGTTTCCAGTCAACTGGCGGATCGAAACGATCCATCGCGCGCGAGGGGGATGGATGGCCGCGCCGTCCGCAGTGCCCACACTGATTCCAGCCGTCGGCAGCGCGTCTCCCGATCTTCAGGCGATTCTCGATATCAATCGCGCCGCCTATGACATGCTCGCGGGAACGTACAGGGGCTCTGCGGAGATCCGTCAAGAGAACGCCAAGAAATGGCTTACTCATCGGCTGCCGCAGATTGCCGTTGACGCACATCCGACGGCGCTGGACATCGGCTGCGCGGACGGCACCCACTCACGCGTCCTGTCCGCGCTGGGGTATGCGGTCACCGGCGTCGACTTCTCGGCGCCCATGATCACCGCGGCACGTGAGCTCGCGGACGACCCGACCTTGGCCAGCAGGCCGCGACTGCTCCACGGCGAGTTCCTCTCCGGCCGGTACATCGACGAGCACGGTGCGCAGGCCCGGCTCGACGGCACACGTTTTGACCTCGTTCTCGCTACGGCCTTCGTGCACCTCTTCCCGCCCGAGTCCGACGACGACGCCGTGCACAAGGTGCTCGCCTACGTCGCCCCCGGCGGTACCGCCCTGATCTCCACGACCGCCGCCATGTCGAACCGGCAGGGCCTGGAGACCAAGGCGGGTGCGGACGGCCGGGTCACCCATCGCTGGCGGAACCACTACACGCTTGAGTACTTCGTCTGGCTCGTGGCCGAGGCAGCCCGCGACGTCTACGGCGCGAAGGTCTCGGTTCAGCCGTGGGTGGTCGTCGACCCGGACTCCGCGGAGAAGCTCTGGATCGACGTCGCAGTGACCCGACCGGCCTGATCACATCTCCTGGAACCCCCGATACACGGCCGTGCGCAGCTCGACCGCATATGGCTCGAGCGCAGGCATGCCCAGCCGTGCGGCAGCGGCAATCTCGGCCTCGATGTCGTACGGCACCCGGACGAACTGCAGCCCGAAGGGCGCCGGCCCCGGCTCGTCGACCATCCCCTCGAGAATCGCATAGCTCGGGACCGGTTCGTCCAGCGGGTTGCCCACGCTGCCCACGTTGAAGAGCGTCCGTCCGCGTTCCACCTCGACGAATGCGTCGTGGATGTCGCCGTACCCGACCATGGTGGGCGCCGGCCCGTGGCCGGTCATCGGGGTGTTGACGAACATGCCCTCGAACTCCTCGGTCGTGTGGTGAGCATGCACCCGGACGTGCGGGCTGCTCGCCGACGCGTGGAACAGCCTGATGTGCCGCCCGCTGATCAGCAGGTCGTGACTTAGTGGCAGCGCTTTGAGCCACTCGCGCTGGTCCTGGCGCAGCTCGTCGCGCCACCAGGTCATCTCGGTCGCCGACTCGTCGCTCCACGTCGGCAGGTGATCGTCCCAGTTGCCCCGGATATTGACGTCGCACACCTTGTCGCACCGATCGACCGTCTCGCTGCCCCGCGGCCCCTTTCCGACGAAGTCCCCGAGGTTGATGATCCGATCTACCTCCCGAGACCCGATGTCGTTGAGAACCGCCTCAAGTGCGGTCAGGTTGCCGTGCACGTCGCTGATCAGGGCAATTTTCTCCAAAGGCACACCCCGGATAGTGCCACATCTCGGCCGCGTTACGCGGTTTCAAGCCGATATCCGAGCAATCGATCAACTTCGCGAAGAATGTGCGTCACGTACGACTGGCCTCCGGGTGGACCGTCGAACCCTGATGCACGGAGCCGAATCCAGGCAGCCTGCCGACGAAAGACATGGAACTCCAGGTACCCCTTGGGTTCAGGTGACCATGGGTCCGCGATCGTCGCGCTGTGTTGCACCCAGGAGCGATAGGTGTGCACGTAAACCACGCCCTCGCCGCTCACACCATCGAACCGCTCAGCGAACGACCGAAGAGTGCCGTGCGCTTTCTCCATCCGCGTGAGAAATGCGTCCTCGTCGTAGTAGACGCCCACCAAGTCCTGGACCTGCGCCCGCTCCCGCGACCACTGCGGATCCGCCATCACGAAGTCCACCCTCACGCCACGGGCCACCGCCTCCGCGATGCGGTCCTCATCGGCGGAGATCCTGGTCAGTCCGACCCCGAAACAGAGCACGCGCTCCTGAGCCGCGCCCCAAACCTCATAGGTGTCACCCTCCCGGCTGTAGTCGCCACCGACGGCCTCGATACCCCGCATCCGGCGGCGCTCCTCCTCCAGGCGGCGAGACGACTCCACGAGCTCGCGATACACCCACAGCGGCGTCGCCACCACGATCACCGCCGTCATGCAATAGACGATGACCTGAGCCGCCCGTTCCGGGACGACGTCCGGCACGAAGGTCAGAACGAGGTTCGACGCGACGCCAAGCGCTACGACGACCAAACCTCCGCGCGCCCATCCCCCGCGGTCCGTCACGACGTTGCTCCCGGGCGCTCGCACTCCTCGCCCAGCGCCCGTCCTTCTTCCCCGGGACCCAGAGCCGGCGGACGACGCTCCGCCGCCGGCACCGGATGCCCCACGGCCAGGGAGAGCGAGTGCAGGACGTGGCGCAGGATCGGCGGGTTGAGGTCGTCGTCGCCGTCGTACTGCTTCAGGCCGATGCCGAGGCGTTCGATGGACTTCCGGTAGAGGTGGAACTCCACGTACCCCGACGCCTCGGGTGTTCCCGGGTCCCGGATCGAGCCGCTGTACTGGACAGTGGTCCGGTAGGTGTGGATGTTCAGCCGGCCCCGTCCCGCCGCGTTGATCTGGCGGGCGAGCCCTTCCAGCCGGACGTGCGCCTGCAGCACCTGCCCGATGAACGCCTCGTCCCGGTCGTAGTACCCGTCGATGGTCGCGGCGATCGCGGGGTGGTCGACCAGCCACTCGGGATCGACCTTGATCACGTCGACGTCCACGCCGCGGTTGACCATTGCCCAGATCAGGTTCGGATCGCGCGCCACGCTCGTCATGCCGAACCCGAAGACGACGACCTGCCGCCGCGCCGCCTTCCAGATGTCGAGCGAAGCATTCCGGTGCTCGCGGTCCGCGCTCACCCACGCGATGCCCCGGTGCTGGCGCAGCTCGTCCAGCAGGCGAGCCCGCTCCAGCTCGGCCTCCCGCTCCACCCGCTGGCGGGCGGCGATGGTCTGCTCGAACAGGTACACGACGGCGATGACCACCGTTCCGACGGCCGTGCACCAGACGATCGCAATCGTCACCCGATATGGAATCACATCGGGGACGAAGCTCAGGGCGAGGTTCGACATCGCACCCAGCGCGACGACCAGAAGACTCCCTCGTGCCCAACGCTGCATGTGGACCACCCCCAGGATTCGCGCACAACGACCTGGTACCAGGAATCTGATGCTAAAGCAACAATTTGGTCAAGTCTAGATATTAACGAAACATCAGTTTCGCCGGTGAACTATCGCGAGCCACCGCGTTCCCGGCCGAGGCCCCCAGCGCCCAGCCCAGCTCCTCCGCCTCCGCCCGCGCCCGCTGTGCCTCGTCGAACCGCTCCTGGTCGTGCAGCGCGAGCGCCAGCGCCCGCAGCGCCTCCGCCAGCCGCGGCCGGTACCGCGCCGCGTTCTCCGCGACGAGCTCGCGCAGCAGCGCCACCGCCTCGCCCGCGGGTGCCACGGCCTCGTCGCCGAGCCGGAGGACGGCGAAGATCGCGCTCACGTTCGCCAGCGACTGCGCCAGCCGGGGGCGGTAGCGGTGCGGGTCGGTGCGGACCAGCTCGCGCCACGTCCTGGTCGCCTCGCGCTCCGCGTCCAACGCTTCCTGCGGCAAACCCAGCCGGGAGCAGGTGACGCCGACGGCGGACAGCGCGTCCGCCAGCTCGGGCGCGTACCGTCCGGGGTTGTCGGCCACGAGCCTGCGCTGCACCTCGACGGCCTCCTGCTGCAGCGCGCGGCCCTCGACCCGTCTGCCCTGGTCGGAGAGCCGGCTGCCGAGCGCCTGGAGCGAGTACGCGAGGTCCGGCAGGTACCGCCCAGGATTCTCCTCGGCGATCTGACGGCGGGTCTCGACGGCCTCCTCGATGTACGGCAAAGCCTCCGCGCCGCGCTCCAGGTCCGTGAGCGCGGCGCCCATGACCTGCAGCGAGTCCCCGAGGCCGGACAGGTGCTCGTCCGGGTCGGCGGCGGCCAGGCGCCGCCGGATCGCCAGCGACTCCGCCGCGGGCCCCAGCGCCTCCTCGGCCCGGCCGAGCTCGAGCAGCCGCCGCGCGACGTTCATCAGGGACAGGGCCAGCGCCCAGGTGAAGCGTTCGGGGTTCGCGCCGGCGAGCTGGCGCCACAGTCCGGCCGCCTCGCGGCTCGGCCCGAGCGCGGCCAGCGGCTTGCCCAGCTCGGCGAACGTCACGGCCAGGTTCGACACCGCCATGGTCAGGTCCCGGATCAGCACGCCCGGGCGGTCCGCCGCGACGACCCGGAGCAGGTCGACCGCCTCCTCCTCGCAGCGCAGCGCCTCCTGAGGCCGGCCCTGGTCGGAGCAGGTGGCGCCCAGGTTCGCGAGCAGGGCGGCCAGCCGAGGCCGGAACCGGTGCGGGTCCGCCGCGGCCAGCCCGCGGAACAGGGTGACGGCCTCCCGCTGGTACCGCTCGGCGTCGGCGGCGCGGCCGACCTCCCCGAGCGCCACCCCGGCGTCGCGCAGCGCCTCGGCGCGGCGCGCGGGGTCGCCGTCGGGCGCGGCGGCCAGCGTGCGGAGCGCGAGCTCGGCGCGAAGCTCGCCGAGCGCCAGCGACGGGTGCGGGAGCGCCCCGGAGACCGCCCGCAGGGTGTCGTGGTCCTCCGGGAGCGCGGCCACCGCCGCGCCGAGCTGGTCCAGCGCGGCACTCTGGTCCTCGGACCGGCCGTCGAGCCGGTCCACGACGATGCTGACTACGCGCAGGGCCGCCCTCCGGGCAGACGCCGCGCCCGCCCCCGCCAGGCACGCCCCGAGCAGCTCGGGGGTGTCCGTGAGCTCCGCCAGCAGGTGCGGGTCCACGAGCCGCCCGGGCAGCGCCCGGTGCGGGTCCAGGTCGAGGAGCCACCCGCCGACGTCGGCCTCCGCACCCGGCCGCACGCCCGGCCCGACGGCGGCGACGCGGCGCACGAGGTTCTCCGCGGCGTCCGGCGTCCGCACGCCCGTGAGGGTCGCCGCGGCCACGAGCCCGTCCAGCCCCTCGGGCGCGAGGCCCGCCTCGCCGAGCACGCCGGCCTCCTCGGCCGAGCGGAACCAGGTCCAGCGCTCGTGCTCGAGGAGCTCGTCGAGGGCGTCGGACACGTCGACGGGCAGCACGCCGCGCGGCCGGCGCGCCTGCGCGCGCATGACCGCGCAGAGGGCCGCGGCCTGCAGGTCGAGCATCGGGGCGCCGCCGCCCGCCCGCGAGGCGACGGCGACCTGGGGCGGCACGACGCCGAGCACCCGCGCGTACGGCTCCACGAACGCCGTCACGAGCCGCGCGTCCACCTGGCCCGGAAGCACCTCGGCGCCGAGGACGTCCCCTGACCGGGCCGGTTCGAGCAGCGCGCGGACCGCCAGGTCCGTCGCCGTGAGCCGGTTGAACCACTGGCCGATGCCGCGCGCGACCAGCAGGATGCGGAGCGCACCGTTCCGGCCCCGGGCGGCCGCGCGCAGGAGGTCCGCGAGCGCCGGGCCGCGCGTGTCGGCGCCGTCGACGACGAGGAGCGCGGGGGCGCCGTCGGGGACGGCGGCGAGGGCTGCGGGCTCCGCACCGTCGGGCACGTCGAGGCAGGTCCAGCCGGCGTGCGCCATCTCGTGCGCGGCCTCGCGGGCGAGGCGCGTCTTCCCGACGCCGCGCGGGCCGCTGATCAGCCTGGCCGCCGCCGGTTCGGGGCCGTCGCACCAGCTCAGGAGCGAGGCCAGCTCGGTGGCCCGGCCGACGAACGGGACGGTGCGCCGGGCCGGCGCGAGCAGCCGTCCGGGCGACGCGGCGTGTGCGAACGCCGCACCGGTGTGTGACGACAACAGGGACACGACGTCAGTGAACCGCAGTCGGGCTCGAACCGGTTATCACACCCATATGGGTCACCGGGGGTCAGGATGTGCGCCGCAGGCGCTCCTGCTCCTCGGCGAGGATGGTGCGGGACAGGGAGGTCTCGGACGGCGGGGCGACGTCGACCGCCGAGGGCGAGGCGTCGGTGATCTCGGACTGGCGGGCGAACTCCTCGAAGAGCGCCGCCTTGGACCCGAGGATCTCCATCATCCGCTGGTCCACGGAGTCCTCGACGAGGAGCCGGTGCACCTGGACGGTGCGGGTCTGGCCCATGCGGTGCGCCCGCGCGACGGCCTGCGCCTCGATGGTGGGCTTGACCTGGGGCTCGCAGAAGATGACGACGCTCGCAGCCTGCACGTTCAGCCCGACTCCCCCGGCGGTGATCTGGCTGACCAGCACGGACGGCCCGCCGGGCTCGGACAGGGCGTCCACCATGGTCTGCCGCTCGGGCACAGGCACGGATCCGGTCAGGGGCCCGACGGCGAGGTCGCCGAGCAGCTCCATCACCTGCTGAAGGACGGACAGGAAGTAGGAGAAGACGATGACGCGGCGGCCGCCGTCGACCGCCTCGGTGACGAGCTCCCGCAGGCGCACCAGCTTGGCCGACTCGTCGGGCGCGGAGACCGCGAACGCGGCCCGGCGCATCGCCATGAAGTTCCCGGCGAGGACGGCGGCGCGGTAGGCGGCGCCGTCGACCGGGCCGAACTGCTCCCACTCCTCGACCTGCACCATCTCGGGCAGCTCGGTGAGCACGTCCTCCTGGTTGCGGCGCAGGTAGGCGGGCGCGACGATCCGGCGGAAGGCCTTGGCCCCGGACAGGCCGGCGTTGGGGTCGAGCTGGCCGGCGACCTCGGGCTGGAGGTAGCCCACCATGTTCTTGAACTCGGCGACCTTGTTCTCCATCGGGGTTCCGGACAGGAACAGGACGCGGTCGGCCCGGTCGGCCCAGCGCCGCACCTCGCGACCGCGGATGGTCTCGGGGTTCTTCACGTAGTGCGCCTCGTCGACGACCAGGAGCGCGGGGTGCAGGTCGTACGGCAGGTCGAGCCGGCCCAGCACCTCGAACGTCGTGATCCCGACGCCGCCGCCGTCGAGCCAGGCCGCCGCGACGTGCTCGCGGTCCGTGCCGTGCATCACGACGGCGGTCAGGTCCGAATGCTGCTCGACCTCGCGCTTCCAGTTGGTGACGACGCTCGCCGGGCAGACGACGAGCACGTGCGTGCCGCCGGTGGCCACGAGGTGCGCGGCCACCGCGATGGACTGCATGGTCTTGCCGAGGCCCATCTCGTCGCCGAGGATCGTGCGCCGCTGCACCAGCGCGTACTTGGCGCCGAACTGCTGGTAGCCGCGCAGGTTGGCGCGCAGCAGGGTCCGGTCCAGGGGTTGCGCCTCGACCCGCCGCACGACGTCGGCGGGCAGGCCGCCCTCGGCCGCCTCGTGGTCGTCACCCAGGTCCACGACCTGGGACAGCAGGCCGTAGTACTCCGCGGACCGCGCCTCGAAGTCGGCCCACACCTCGGCGCCCTCCGGCGGCTGCCCGACGGCGGCGCGCACCGCTTGCGCGTCGTCCGTCAGCTCCGCGCCCGCCACCTGGTCCGCGAGCGCGGAGACCGCCCGGAAGGCCGCGGTCCTGCGGTCGACGGGCGCCACGAGCCGCCGCCAGACGCTGGTGGCGGGCCGAGCCGGCTCCAGGTGCCCGGGGACGACGGCGGCCACGCGGCGCGCCTCGTCGAGGTGCCGGTGCCGCGCGTCGGTCGCCAGCCCGAAGGCGTACAGGGTCTGGACGAGCACCGTGGCGTACGGGTCGTCAGGGTCGACGTCGATGCGGAACCGCAGCTCGGCGTCTACATCGGAGGCCAGCTCGCGCGCAGCAGTTGTGGCGAGCTTCGCCGTGCCGGCGCCGATGCCCGCCTCGACGAGGCGGTCGGTGCCCGCGACGAGCACCTGGGTGACGGTCCGGAACCCGGCTTTCTCCAGGACGGCGACCCGCAGCTTCTTGCGGCGCTCCTCCAGGGCCGTGACGCCGACCGTGCGCAGGTCGGCGTGAACACGCACCTCGCGCGTGGCCGTGTAGGCCTCGCGGACTCGTTCGCGCAGGTCGGCGGCGGTGTGGGTGAGCACGAGGGCGTCGTCGAGCAGCCCCTGGGCCTGCTCCACGACGCGGCGTGCCGCGCGGGCCTTCCACGGTCGGAGCGAGCCGGCGGGGACTTCTGCTGGGCTGGGGAGGGTCGTCTGCTCGGTCATGGCGCTGCGAGCGTACCCGGATGGTCTGACATGCCCCATTCACCCTGTCCTGGGCAACACCCTGGTCGCGGACGGCGGACCCGGCTTATCTTGAAGCCATGACCCATCAGCTGAGCGACCAGCCGAGCAGGTTCGGCGGAACCCCCGTCACGACAGTCGAGGAGCTCCGCGAGATCATCCCGCCGCCCCTCGGCCCGGCGGCGGGCAAGGTGCGCGCCGCGCTGCACGACCTCGACCGGAAGTGGCTGGCGGCCTCGCCGCTGTGCCTGGTCGCGACGTCCGACGCCGCGGGCAACCTCGACGTGTCCCCGAAGGGCGACCCCGCGGGCTCCCTCGTGCGCGTCCTGGACGACCGCACCATCGCGATCCCGGAGCGCCCGGGCAACCGCCGCACCGACGGCTTCCTCAACGTGCTGGCCAACCCGCACGTCGGCCTCATCTTCGTGATCCCCGGTCGCGGCGACACGCTGCGGGTCAACGGTACGGCCCGCCTCGTGCGCGACGCGCCGTACCTCGCGGAGCTCCAGGTGCGCCGCAACGTCCCGGTGCTCGCGCTGGAGGTCGACGTCGAGGAGGTGTTCCACCACTGCTCCAAGGCGTTCCTGCGCTCCAAGACGTGGGACCCCGCCGCGTGGGACCTGGAGTCGGTGCCCCGGCGTGCCGTCATCGCGCACGCCCTGGAGCGTCAGGACCAGACCCTCGAGGAGGTCGAGGAGCACTACGGCCCGAAGTACGCCGAGACGATCTACGGCTGAGGCCCTACGGCTCGGGATCCATCTTCAGCATCGCGCGGACCGGCGCCACGCCCTCCAGCGTGACGTCCAGGCGGTGCGCGTCGGGGCGCCCGGTCCAGGCCTCGCGGGTCAGGCGGTACCGGTTCTCCATGGCCACCTCGCCCTGCCGTTCCTGCCGGACGACGCCGTTCGGCGCGTAGCCGAGCGCGCGCGTCACGCCGTTCGACTCGGGATTGTCGTCGAACGCCTCGGTCCTCGCGTCGGCCGCGCCGAACCCCTCGAACAGCAGGTGCAGCGCCATCAGCCGCATCCGCTTGCCGATGCCCTGGCCGTGGTGCGCCAGGCCGAGCCAGGAGCCGGTCCCCGCCGAGCGCGTCAAGGGGAAGCCCGCGGCTCCCACGCTCTGCACACCGATCGGCTCGCCCTCGCGGAACACACCGAGCTCCAGCGCCCAGGCCTCCGGCGACACCTTGCCGCGCGACGCCCAGTGGTACTGCAGGAGGCCGCGGCGCACCTCGTCCGGCTCGCCGACGTTCCATGGGAACAGGAACGGCTTCCGGTCAGGCGGGTGGATACCGGCCACGGCGACATCGGCCAGGCGGAGCAGCTCGGCGTCGTCGGGCAGTCGCAGCTCGAGGTCGCCGCAGGTGACCCGGAGGCCGAACGGCGGGAAAGCACTGGCGAGGTCCATGCGCAGAAGGTCGCAGACGCCGTCCGCCCGGAGCAACCGGAAATCCCGCCGGCAGGCAAGGCCGACGCCGGATACCGGGCCGGAGAGTCGGGCCGGCGCCGGGACGCTGGAGCCAGCGCGCCGGGCAGACGTAGAACGCGCCCGGTCGAACGCTCAGAGGAGCTCGGCTGACGCCTCAGGCGGGCACTTGCCTCGGGTGAAGGGTGCCGGGCGCGGTGAATTTCGTTCGCCTGCGCCATCGTCAATTCGGCCCAGCCGAACTGTTCAGCCACGGCGAACTGGTCGAGGCGCAGCCGAACGAAGTTCACCGCACCCGGCACCCCTCCCCGGGGGTACCTGTTCCCAGGGGGACGACACAACGGGCCAGACCAACCAGACCGACCGGCCGCGACCGACGGTACGCAGGACCTCCAGCCCTGTGGACAGCCTCGGACGGCGGCAGGGCGCAGGCGTCACGCTGGTCCCATGGCACGCACCAACTACGACCCGCTGGACCCCGACCCCATCTTCGACGGCACGCTCGACCCCGACATCGACGATGACGTCGACGGCGAGGCCCGCCCTATCGTCCGGCCCCGGCCTGCTCCGACGCTGAACCGCGACGGGCTCGCCAGCCTGTGTGCGGCGGCCATCCGGTTCGAAGCCGCTCGGCGGGGTCTCAGCCAGATGCAGATCGCGGCCGAGGTCGGGCTGTCGCGCGCGGCGGTCTCCGACCGCTTCCGCGGCAGGACGGCCTGGACCCTGGACCAGGTCGGCGTCATCGCCCAGCTCTTCGGCTGCGACCCGGCAGTCCTCGTCAACGAGCCGCGCAAACCGGTCCGGAACGTCGCCGGCGTCTACGGGTGAGCACCGCTCAAGCCAGTGTCGCGGCCGCGGCTCATAGCGCTACCGCGCCGAGGTCGCCGTCCGCCTCGACGGCCCGATCACAGCAGGGCGAGCGCCGCCAGGGCGTCACGCGTCGCGTCCGCGGCGGTCATCCGCTGCGCCCTGACGATGTGGTCGCGGCTCGCGTGGTCGAGGAACGCCACCGGCAGACCGACGTGCACCTGCGGCGTCGCGATGCCCTGCTCCCCCGCCCGCTGCGCGAGCATGTCGCCGACGCCGCCGTCGACCACGCCGTCCTCCACGGTGACCACGAGGTCGTGCTCGCCGCACAGCTTGACCAGGTTCTCCGGGACGGGCAGCACCCACGTGGGCGACGCGACGGTGGCCTCGACGCCGTGCGCCGCGAGCGCGGCACCGGTCTCCATGGCGCAGCCCGCCATCGAGCCCACGCCGACCACGAGCACGCGCCGGGCCGCCGCGCCGGCCGTCGAGACCCCGAACCGCCCCACGATGTCCACGCCGTCGAGCACCTCGACGGCCGGGATGTCGTCGCCGACGGCGCCCTTCGGGTACCGGACCACGGTGGGCGCGTCGTCGACGTCGACCGCCGCGCGCAGGGCTCCGCGCAGCGTCACCCCGTCGCGCGGGGCGGCCAGCCGCAGGCCGGGCACGATCCGCAGCATCGCCATGTCCCACATGCCGTTGTGGCTGGCGCCGTCGTCGCCGGTGATGCCCGCCCGGTCCAGGACGAAGGTGACGCCCGCCTTGTGCAGGGCGACGTCCATCAGGACCTGGTCGAACGCCCGGTTCAGGAACGTCGCGTACACCGCGACGACGGGGTGCAGCCCGGCGAAGGCCATGCCGGCCGCGGAGGTCACCGCGTGCTGCTCGGCGATGCCGACGTCGAAGGTGCGCTCCGGGAACTGCTCCTGGAACGGCGCGAGCCCCACGGGGTGCAGCATGGCGGCGGTGATGGCGACGACGTCGGGCCGGCGTCGGCCGATCTGCACGATCTCGTCGGCGAAGATCTTGGTCCAGCCGAACCGGCTGGGGGCGACCGGCAGCCCCGTCTCGGGGTGGATGACGCCGACGGCGTGGAACCGGTCGGCGATGTCCTCCTCGGCGGGCTTGTACCCGCGGCCCTTCTCGGTGATCGCGTGCACGATCACGGGGCGGCCGTACGCCTTGGCGCGGCCGAGCGCGTGCTCGAGCGCGGCGGTGTCGTGGCCGTCGACGGGGCCGATGTACTTGATGCCCAGGTCCTCGAACATGCCCTGCGGGGCGACGACGTCCTTGAGGCCCTTCTTCAGGCCGTGCAGCCAGCGCCAGGCGAAACGTCCGGGCGGGCCTGAGCGGTGCAGCGCACGCGTGCCCCAGCTCAGGACGGCCTCGTAGCCGCGGGTGGTGCGCAGCGTGTCGAGGTGGTTCGCGAGCCCGCCGATGGTCGGCGAGTAGGACCGGCCGTTGTCGTTGACGACGATGACGAGCTTGCGGTCCCGGCTCCCGGCGATGTTGTTCAGCGCCTCCCAGGCCATGCCGCCGGTCAGGGCGCCGTCGCCGATGACGGCGACCACGTGGTCGTCCTTGGCGCGCACCTGGTTGGCCTTGGCGATGCCGTCGGCCCAGGACAGGGCGGTGGAGGCGTGGGAGTTCTCCACGACGTCGTGCGCGGACTCGGCGCGGCTCGGGTAGCCCGACATGCCGCCCTGCTTGCGCAGCGCGGAGAAGTCCTGCCGGCCCGTGAGCAGCTTGTGCACGTAGGCCTGGTGGCCGGTGTCGAACACCATGGTGTCGCGCGGCGAGTCGAAGACGCGGTGCATGGCGATCGTCAGCTCGACGACGCCGAGGTTGGGGCCGAGGTGGCCGCCGGTGCGCGAGACGCTCTCCACGAGGAACCTGCGGATCTCCTCTGCGAGCTCCGGCATCTGGCCGGGCGTCATCGCCCGGACGTCCTCAGGGGAACGGATGCCGCTCAGCAGGCCCATGCGCGTCCTTTCGTCGTGCCCCCGTGCGGGGGAATCGGGGCCCCACTCTAAGGGGCGCCGACCTCTCCACTGTGCCACGGGAGCACCGGCTCGCACGTCTGTCTCCGATACCTCCACAACGATGTGGCCAGACTCATATGCAGGAGGAGAAGAACTCTTTACGATTGATAAACGTGCGATTCCTTCCCGAGCAGTCCCCGGCCACCGACCTCACCTATGGCGACGTCTTCCTCGTCCCGTCGCGCTCGGACGTCACGTCGCGGTTCGACGTCGACCTCGCGTCCGACGACGGCACCGGCACCACGATCCCGGTGGTCGTCGCCAACATGACCGCGGTGGCGGGCCGCCGCATGGCGGAGACCGTCGCGCGGCGCGGCGGAATGGCGATCCTCCCGCAGGACGTCCCGGCCGACGTCGTGGCGGGCGTGGTCGCGGACGTCAAGGCCAAGGACCCCGTCATCGAGACGCCGGTGGTGGTCTCGCCGCACGACACCGTGCACAGCGTGCTGAACCTGCTCGGCAAGCGCGCGCACGGGGCCGCCGTCGTCGTCGAGGACGACCGGCCCGTCGGCGTCGTGACCGAGTCGGACTGCGCCGACGTCGACCGGTTCACCCGCGTGGCGGAGGTGATGTCCGCCGAGCCGCACATCCTGGACGCCGCGCTGCTGGACGGCCCGGGCGGGCTGGAGGCCGCGTTCGACGTCCTGCACGCGTCCCGCCTCGACCTGGCGCCCGTGGTCCGCGACGGCCTCCTGGCCGGGGTGCTGAGCCGCAAGGGCGCGCTGCGCTCCTCGATCTACTCCCCCGCGCTCGACGCGTCCGGCCGCCTGCGGATCGGGGCCGCCGTCGGCATCAACGGCGACGTCGCCGCGAAGGCCAAGGACCTGCTCGCCGCAGGCGTGGACGTGCTCGTGGTCGACACCGCGCACGGGCACCAGACCAAGATGCTCGCCGCCCTGGACGCCGTGCGGTCCGTGGACCCGACGGTGCCGGTCGTGGCGGGCAACGTCGTCACGGCCGACGGCGTCCGCGACCTCGTGGCGGCGGGCGCCGACATCCTCAAGGTCGGCGTCGGCCCGGGCGCGATGTGCACCACGCGCATGCAGACCGGCGTCGGGCGCCCTCAGTTCTCCGCGGTCCTCGAGTGCGCGGCCGCGGCCCGCGAGCTCGGCAAGCACGTCTGGGCCGACGGCGGGGTGCGCCACCCCCGCGACGTCGCCCTGGCACTGGCCGCGGGCGCGTCGCAGGTGATGGTCGGCTCCTGGTTCGCCGGCACGCACGAGTCGCCCGGCGACCTGAAGTCCGACGGCGCGGGCCGCCTCTACAAGGACTCGTTCGGCATGGCGTCGGCCCGGGCGGTCGCGGCCCGCAACTCGGGTGCGGGGACCGCGTTCGCCCGGGCGCGCAAGGCCCTGTACGAGGAGGGCATCTCCACCGGCAAGATGTACCTCGACCCGGCGCGGCCGGGCGTCGAGGACCTGCTGGACGAGATCACGTCCGGCCTCCGGTCCGCGTGCACCTACGCAGGCGCGCGCTCGCTGGAGGAGTTCGCCGACCGCGCCGTGGTCGGCATCCAGTCGGCCGCCGGCTACCAGGAAGGCATGCCCGTCCCGACAAGCTGGTGACCCCTCGCGGTTACTCGACGATCACCAGGCGCCGGGTCGGCCGGGTGAGCGCGACGTAGAGGTCGCGCTCGCCGCCCGGCCGGGCGTGCCGGATGCCCTCGGGGTCGGCGACCACGACGGCGTCGAACTCCAGGCCGCGCACCTGGGAGACCGGCACCACGCGCACGGCGCCGGCGGCGCTCGTGGCGCCGTCCAGGGCCTCGGCGAGGCCGGGGGCGACGTCGTCCGCGGCGACCACGGCCACGAGGTCGCCGTTCGCCACCTCCCGGGCCACCTCCTCGACCACCGCAGCGGCCAGGTCGCCGTCCAGCGCCCGACGCCGGGGCTCGTCCCCGTGCCGGACCGCGCGGCTGGGCGCCTGGTGCGGTGCGATCCGGGCGAGCAGCGGCGCCGCGGCCGCCAGTACCTCGGCGGTGGTGCGGTAGCAGACGGTCAGGGCGCGAACGTCGGCGCGCTTGGCCAGGTCGCTGCCCAGCGCGTCGGCCCACGAGCCCGCCCCGGTCGCCGGCCCGGCCTGCGCCAGGTCGCCGACCACGGTCATGGACCGGCCCGGGCACCGGCGCAGCACCGAGCGCCACTGCATGGGCGTCAGCTCCTGGGCCTCGTCGACCACCACGTGCCCGTAGGCCCGGGCGGGCGGGCCGTTCAGCAGGTGCTCCGCCTCGTCCAGCAGCGGCAGGTGCGCGGCGGTCCAGGCCTCGGAGCCGTCGAGGATGCCCGCCACCGCGAGCTCCGGATGCTCGTCGAGCAGGTCCAGCACCAGGTCGTCCGCCTCCAGCAGGGGCCACGCGGCCTCGACGGCACGCTCCAGGGCGAGGTCCTCGACGAGCTCGGCCCGCAGCGCGCCCGGGTCCAGCTCGGCCACTGCGGCGGCGTGCCCGAAGGTGCCGCCGTCGTCCGGGGCGAAGCCCAGCCGCGCCAGGTCCCCCGCCGCGGCCTTGTCGACGTTGACGCCGCCCGTGAGCACCTCGATGTCCTCGTCCAGCTTGGCGAGCATCACCCGGGCGCGGGCCTGCACCTCGTCGGCCACGAAGTCCACGACCAGGTCCTTGAACAGGGCCCTGGCCTGGTTGTGCGGCAGCCCGGCGCCGCCGGCCGTGGCCCGGGCCTCGGCGAGGGCGTGCTCGTCCAGCGTGGCCGGGTCTCCGTCGACCAGCACCGTCAGGGTGCCGGCGGGCGCCTGGTAGCGCCGCATGATCTCGGCCATCTCGTCGGCCAGCCGGACGTCGCCCGCGGCACGGCGCAGGTCGTGGCCCGCCGCTGCGGGCTCGGCCAGGCCCAGCGCGTCGGCGACCAGGCGGTCGGCGGTGCTCATCGCCACGTCGTTCTCGCCGAGCGAGGGCAGGACCTCGGCGATGTAGTCGAGGAACCGCGAGTTCGGGCCGAGCACGAGCACACCGTCGGCCCGCGCCTCCTCGAAGCCCGCCAGGACGTAGGCGGCGCGGTGCAGGGCGACCACGGTCTTGCCGGTGCCCGGCCCGCCCTCCACGACCGTGACGCCGCGGTGCGCGGAGCGGATGATCGCGTCCTGCTCGGCCTGCAGCGTGGAGACGACGTCGCGCATGCGACCCGTGCGCCGGGCGCCGATCGCCTCCAGGAGCGGGCCGTCCCCGACGACGTCGTGCGGGCCCGGCTCCGCGTCGTCCAGGATCTCGTCGCTGACCCGGGTGACCGTGCGGTCCTCGAGGCGCAGGTGCCTGCGCCGGTGCAGCCCCATGGGGTGCGCGGCGGTGGCGGCGTAGAACGGGCGGGCGGCGTCGGCGCGCCAGTCGACGAGGAGCTGGTCGTCGTCGTCGCTCAGGCCGGTGCGGCCGATGTGCAGCGAGCTGCCGTCCGCGCGGTCGATCCGGCCGAAGCAGAGGTGGTGCTCGGCCGCGCCCAGGGCGCGCGCCCGGCGGCCCAGCATCGCGACGCGCACCTCGCGGGTGTACGCCTCCTCGGGGTCGGTCGACGAGGTGCGTACAGCGGAGTCCAGGTCGGCACGTACCCGGGCGACCTCCCCGTCCAGCCTGGCGTACAGGGCGTCGACGTACTCCTGCTCGGCGGACTTCTCGATCTGGCGTTGCTGCACCGGGTCTCCTCGTGGTTGGGCCTGATGTCAACGCAACGAGATCGCAGAACGTTCCCGGGCATGCACCGCGCTCGGGCGTGGCGCACAGGCCATACCGGTACTGTTGACTGCCCGCCCGAACCCCGGGGCTCCGCACAGGAGCAAGTACCAGGACAAGGAGGCCGCCGTGGTCGCTGCCGACCTCGACGTGACCGTCGACCTCACCCGGTCGCTCCTGAAGGAGCAGCACCCCGACCTCGCCGACCTGCCCCTCGACCTCGTGGCGAACGGCTGGGACAACGTGATAGTCCGGCTGGGCGACGGCCTCGCCCTGCGCCTGCCACGCCGCGAGCTCGGGGCGGACCTCATGCGCAACGAGCACCGCGTGCTCCCGCTGCTCGCCCCGCGGCTCCCGGTCGCCGTCCCGGACCCGGTCCGCATCGGCGCGCCGAGCGCGGCGCTCGGCTACCCGTGGCCGTGGGGCATCGTGCGGTGGGTCGACGGCGTCCCCGCGGCCGCCGTCCCCGCCGCGGAGCGCACGGCGTGGGCCGAGCACCTGGCCCGCGTGTTCGTGGCGCTGCACCAGCCCGCGCCGGAGGACGCCCCGGGGAACAGGTTCCGCGGGATCCCGATCGAGGAGCGTCAGGCGACGTTCGACGACCGCCTCGCGCTGCTCCCGGAGCGCCTCCACGCGCCCGCCCGCGCCCTGTGGGCCGACGCCGTCGCCGCCCCCGGGTACGACGGCGTCCCCATGTGGCTGCACGGCGACCCGCACCCGGCCAACCTTGTGGCGGACGGCGGCCGGCTGTCCGCCGTCATCGACTTCGGGGACGTGACCAGCGGCGACCCGGCGTCGGACCTTGGGGCGATGTGGCTGACCTTCGACGCCGCGGGCCGTGACCGCTTCCGCCGCGTGATCGACGCGCGGGCGCGGGACGGGCGCGGCTGGGACGCCGGGATGTGGCGCAGAGCGCGCGGCTGGGCGCTGCTGTACACGACCATCTGCTTCTCCTACCCGGACACGCACCCGATCATGGTCGGCGTCGGGGAGCACGCGGTGGAGCAGCTCTTCGGCTGATTCAGAACTGCACGGCGGTCGTGTTCGCCCCGCACACCAGCACCGCCACCCGCTCCCCCGGCCCCGGCACGTAGGCGCCGGACAGCAGCGCGGCGAGCGCCGCCGCGCCGCCCGGCTCGGCCACCACGCGGGCCGCCTCCCACAGGGAGAGCTGGGCCGAGGCGATGGCGTCGTCGGTGACCAGCACCGACTCGGCGACGAACTGCTGAGCCAGCGGGAACATGAGCTGCCCCACCTGCCGGGGCGCGAGCGAGTCCGCCGCGATGCCCTCGGTCGGCGCGTCGACCGGCTCGCCGGCGGCGAGCGCCCGGTGCAGGGTCGGCGAGCCCTCCGGCTCCACGGCGACGATGCGCACGTCGCCGCGGTACCAGGCGGAGATTCCGCCGATGAGCCCGCCGCCGCCCACGGCGACGAGCAGCGTGTCGAGGTCGGGCAGGTCCTGGGCGAGCTCCAGCCCGAGCGTGCCCTGCCCAATCAGCGTGGCGGGCTGGTCGTAGGCGTGCACGGTCAGGGCGCCGGTCCCGGCGACGAACTCCTCGCTGGCGGCGAGCGCGTCGGCGTACCGGTCGCCGCCGATGACGAGCTTCGCGCCGTAGGAGCGGATGCGCTCGGCCTTGGCGGGCGAGGTCACGCTCGGCACGAAGATCGTGGCGGGGATGCCGAGCCGAGCCGCGGCGTAGGCGACGGCGGCCCCGTGGTTGCCGCCCGAGGCGGCGACCACGCCGGCGTCGGGCACGTCGCGGGTCAGGAGGCTGGTGAAGGCGCCGCGCGCCTTGAACGAGCCCGAGTGCTGCAGGCACTCGAGCTTGAGCGAGACGGGGTGCGCGGGGCGGCCGAAGTCCGCGAGGTCGACGTCGAGCACGGGCGTGTGCCGCACGTGCGGGCGGATCAGGGTCTCGGCGGCACGGATCGCGTCGCGGGTCACGTCGGTCACGAGATCTCCAGCTCCTTGGTGCGGTCCCAGTCCTCGGTCCAGCCGAGCTGGTCGAACATGGCGTCGAGCACCCCGGCGGTGAACCCCCACACGAGGTGGGTCAGGTCGCCGTCGTGCACGTGGAAGCCCGGGCCGCGCCAGGACCGGTTGCCGCGGCGGGCCACGACGGTGAACCGGTTGGCGGGGTCCAGGAGGTCGGCCACGGGGGCGCGGAAGACGTGCGCCGACTCGGCGACGTCGACCACCCGTACGGGCGTGGGGCGGGCCCACCAGCCGAGGACCGGCGTGACCACGTGGTTGCTGACCGGCATGGGCAGCTCGCCGAACGCGCCGAGCACCTCCACGCCGGCCGGGTCGAGCCCAGTCTCCTCGACGGCCTCGCGCAGGGCCGCGGAGACGGCGTCCTCCCCGTCGTCGGCGCGGCCGCCGGGGAAGGCGACCTGCCCGGCGTGGCTGCGCAGGGTCGTGGCCCGCGCCAGGAGCAGGACGTCGAGGTCGGCGGGCACCGCGAGATCGGCGTCGTCCCGCTGCGCGGCGAGGCTGTCGAGCACGCCGAACAGCACGAGGACCGACGCCGGGCGCGCCTCGTCCGAGAAGTCCCCGCGCGCGTGCCGCCACGGCCCCTCGAAGCCTCGCTCGGCGAGGGCGACCAGCTGCTTGCGTGCGGATGCCGATGAGCTCACTGCCCGACCATAACCCCGGCCGCCGACACTCCTGTCCGCCGGAAGACCCACCGGAAAACCCGCCCGCGACATCACCAGAGGAACGACCGGATGGCGGTCGCCACCGCCGTCGGCCGGTCGCGGTGCACGGCGTGTCCGGCGCCCACCACGACGCGCGCCCGCACGCTCGGGTTGCGGATCATCAGCTCGACGCCGGTGCGCGGGCGGAACAGCGCGCCGTGCGCGGGGTCGGCCCCCAGCACGAGCGTGGGGACCACGAGGCGGGTGACCACGTCGGTGTGCCGCCACGGCGCGTTGTCGCGCAGGGTGCGCGCCACGGCGGCGGCGTCGGCGGCCTTCGCGGCGGCGGCCACCGCCACCGCGTCGCGCCGGTCCCATACCGTGTGCGCGGCCTGCACCGCCCGGGCCGACGGCGGGTGGGTCGCCTCGGCGATCTCGTCCTCTGCTTCGGTCGCGAACCGGTCGTCGGTGATGTCGAGCGCCGGGTCGAGCAGCACGAGGCGGCGCGTGAACCGGCGGTCGGCGTCGGTGGCCAGCGCGCCGAGCAGGCCGCCGAGGCTGTGCCCCACCACGAGGTCCCAGCCGGTGCCGAGCGCACGGACGTCGGCGACGTAGTCGGCCAGCAGGTAGGAGTCGGCACGCGGGCTCGACCCGTGCCCGCGCAGGTCGGGGGCCACCACCGCGTAGCCGTCCTCGGCGAGCGTCTCGGCGAGCCGCCACCAGGTCGCCCCGGCGGACACGATGCCGTGCAGCAGCAGCGCCCGGCCGGGCCCGGCGCCCCAGCGGGTGGTGGCGAGCGCGACGGGCTGTGGTGACTCGGCCGCGCCGTCGGGAACCTCCTGCCACAACACCATGAACTGAGGGTAACGAGCGGATGTATACGGCCTGCAACCAGATCTACACAGATCTGCAACATTCGGACGTCTCGCTAACCAAGGACCGCCCGGTCAGCGCCGCGCGCCACCAGCAGGGACCGCGCCGCCTCCAGCGCGCGCCCGTACACGGAGTCGTCGCCGAACAGGAGCGACCGGTCGTTCGCGGCGTTCAGGAGCGCGTCGACCTCGAACGCCACCTGGTGCGGGTCGGTGTCCGCGGCCAGCTCGCCGGCGTCGACCGCCGCCTGCGCCTGGTGCACCAGATACGACTCCCAGGACCGCTGCGCCTCGACGACGGCGTCGTGCACCGCACCCTCGCGCATGTCGAACTCCACCTCGACGGTGCGGAAGAAGCACCCGCCCCGGAACACCCGCGACCGCGAGTACTCGGTCCAGGCCCGCACCAGCGCCCACAGCCGCGCCAGGCCCCGGTCGGCGGACCGCGCGGGGACTATCACGTGCTCGGTGTAGATCTCCCTGGCCCGCTCCACCGCGGCGAGCTGGAGGTTCTCCTTGGACCCGAAGAGCCCGGCGATGGCGCTCTTGTTGACGGGGGCCGACGCCGCCAGCGTTCCGAACGTGAGCGCGTCCAGCCCCCGCACCGAGGCGTCCTGGACGGCGCTGTCGAGCACCTCGCGACGGGTGCGGTCGCCGCGGGCTCGGCGCAGGTCGGTCGGCTGGTCCACACAAGAGAGTGTACGACCGTTCGCACATCGGATAGTGTGCGAACGATCGTACAGATTGTCTCGCCCCAGGAGGTCTTCCGTGTCCCTGACCCAGCGCGCAGCCCGTGCCTCGTTCCGCGCCCTCGGCCGCACCGCTCCGCCGCTCGCCCTGGCCCTGGGCGCGGCCTCCTACTGGCGAGCGGGAGCGCCGGCGACGGTTCGGGCCGCGGACCAGGCAGTCCACGACTCCGCCCGGCGCGGCACGCTCGCGCACCGCCCCACGTTCCGCGGCGGCCGGGAGGCGGGAGGATCCGTCACGGTCGCCACGTACACCTGGGGCGAGGCAGGAGCGCCCGCCGTCCTGCTCGTCCATGGCTGGCGCTCTCGCGCGTCGGCGTTCAGCCGAATCGTCGAGGACCTCACCGGCGCAGGCCTCCGGGTCGTCGCCTACGACGCGCCCGCGCACGGCGCGTCCGGCGGGCGCCATCGCACCGGACTCGATGACCTCGCCGTCATCCGACGGCTGTCCGACGCCGAGAACGCACCCTGGGCGGCGGTCGTCGGGCACTCGCTCGGGGTGCTCCCCGCCGGCATCGCCCTGCACGAGGGCATCGAGGCCGAGCGGTTCACCGCGGTCTCCGGCCTCACGTCGGTCCGCGCCGCCACCGACTGGTTCGTCCGCACGGCGGGACTCCCCTGGGAGCTGCGCGACCGCTTCGCGACGGCCGCCCAGCGATACGGCCTGCCCGACCACCCCGACGTCTACGAGCGGTTCGATCTGCTGACGCGCACCGTACCGGCGTCGGTCCCCACCCTCTGGGTGCACGACACCGGGGACCGCATGAACCCACATCTCCTGTCCGAGCAGCTCCACGAGGCCCACGCGGCGTCGGGCGAGCTGTTCACCACCACCGGGCTGGGGCACAACAAGATCCTCGGCGACCCCGCCGTCCGGACCAGGATCCTGGACCACCTGACGGCACCGGCGTCGGCGTAGCCCGGGTGCGGGGCGGGTCGCGATCCGCCCGCACCAATCCTTCCCTGACCTGCAGAAACACCCTACGCTGGTGCCCGGTTTGTCCGGTTCCGCGGAGGGGGAAGATGATGGAGCACGCGAGCGACCAAGCCCTGTCGGCGACGGCGTCCGGCGTCCTGGCGGCCCTCTGGTTCACCTGGACGTTCCGGCACTCCGGACCGTGGACCCGGCTGCTCCCCGTCGTGGGCGTCGTGCTGGCCGGCGTCGTCGTGGCCGTCGGCGTCCTGGTCGCCGTGCGGAGCTGGCCCGACGGCACGGTGGTGACCGGGCGGGTCGTGAGCATCTACGTCGCGGCGCTCCTCGCCCACGGAGTCCTGACCCGCCTGTGCACGGGGTTCGTCGCGAGCAAGTACCGCAGGGCGGTGGCGGCGGCCAAGGACGAGGACAAGGCCGGCGTCACCGCAGGCAAGTCCCGGCTCCACCTGATCCCGACCGTCGTCGCGATCTCCACCGCCGTCCAGGTGGCGGTGATCGCCAACACCCTCGACGTGCCCGTCCTGTACCTCGGCGCCGCGGCCGGGCTCCTCGCCGCCCTCCTGGCCTGGCCGCTCGGCTGGGCGCTCCGCACGGCCACGCCCTCGCGGTACCACCGGTCGACGGCGGCGCTCGCCCACCCCCTGACCGGCCTGCTCACGGGAGCCATGCTGATCGGCACCGCCGTCTTTACCTGGCTGGCTTGATGAAGTCTGACGTCGCTACTTCGACTTTTGCTTGACACTCGGCATAAGTCGCCCTAGGTTCGCAAATGGGACGCGACCGTCATCGCCGACGGCCGCGAGCCGACGTCCTTGGAGGGAACGACTCTGTGGTCCACCTTCGTGACAACGCTGTCAATCGCGGCGCCGCCGCCCGCTTCGCGCGTCTGAGCCCCAGTCCCTCCTGATCCCTGTCTCGCCGGGACGGCCCGAACGCCTGCCCGGCGGTGTCGAACGGAGACGCATGCCTGAGAACAGCACCGACACCACATCCCCGCTGGGCGGCGTGTCCCGCCGCACGATCCTGACCGGCACGCTCGCCGGCCTGATGGCGCCGGCCGCCGCGCTGTCGCTCGGCGCCGACTCCGCGGCCGCCGTCGCGCCGGGGGCCATCCGCCCGCTGGGCACCACCCGGCACATCACCGTCTACGCGGAGCCGCTGCCCGGCGGCCTCTACGGCTACGGGCTCGCCCCGGGCAAGGCCACCATCCCCGGCCCTCTGCTCGAGATGTGGGAGGGCGACACCCTCCAGGTCGAGCTGGTGAACAACACCGACAAGCGCCTGTCGATCCACCCGCACGGCGTCGACTACGCGACCGAGTCGGACGGCAGCCCGTTCAACGACTCGTTCAACGAGCCCGGCGAGACCCGCACCTACACCTGGCGCAGCCACGTGCAGACGCGGCTCGACGACGGCCACTGGATGCCCGGCACCGCGGGCTACTGGCACTACCACGACCACGCGATGGACGGCGAGCACGGCACCGCGGGCCTGCGCGCGGGCCTGTACGGCGGGCTCATCGTGCGGCGCGCGGGCGACATCGTGCCCGACCGCACCTACACCGTCGTGTTCAACGACATGACCATCAACAACAAGTCGGCGCCGGACACCCCGATGTTCGAGGCGAACCTCGGCGAGAAGGTCGAGTTCGTCGCCATCGGGCACGGGGACCAGCTGCACACGTTCCACCTGCACGCCCACCGCTGGGCGAACAACCGGACCGGCTACCTGACCGGCCCCGATGACCCCAGCCAGGTGATCGACACCCGCGACCTCAACCCGGGCGACTCCTTCGGCTTCCAGGTGAAGGCCGGGCAGTCCGTGGGCGCGGGCGCGTGGATGTACCACTGCCACGTCCAGTTCCACTCGGACGGCGGGATGGCCGGCATCTTCCTGGTCCGCAACGCGGACGGGTCCATGCCCGACGGCGCGCAGGAGGCCATCGACCGGTTCCACGAGCACGGCGGACACACGACGGACGCCGCGACCGAACCCGCCGCCGGATCCGCCACAGGGTCCGCCGCCGGGCCCGAGGCAGCGAGCCACTCCGAGCACTGACCGCCACACCCTGATCACGCGCAAAGGAGCAGTGATGGAACGGACAGGAAGAGGAAGGCGCAGGATCCTCGAGGCAGCCGCCGCCGTGCGCAGGACGGCACGCGGCAGGACGGCACGCGGCGTCCTCGCCGCGGTCGCCGGCGCCGCGCTCGTCGTCGGGCTGGCGACGGTCCCGGCGCAGGCCCAGCGCACCACCGCCGACGGCGCCCGCACAGCCGTCGCACCCGCCGCGCGGGTGGCACCGGCCGCGGCCCAGGACGCCGCGGACGTCACGGTGCTCGTGTTCTACGGTGCGCCCGACAAGCAGCTCGACCCGGTGACGACCGCCGTCCGGACGATCCGGGAGCTGGGCGCGGAGCACGGGTTCACCGTGCACACTGCCAGCGACCCGAGGGTCTTCACCGCGACGAACCTCGCCCAGTACCGCGGCGTCGCCTTCCTCTCGGCCGAGGGGACGGAGCTCAGCATCGGGCAGGAGGACGCCCTCAAGGCCTACGTGCAGGGCGGCGGCGGGTTCCTCGGGGTCCGCGACGCCGCCCGCGCTCAGGACCGCTCGCAGTGGTTCACGGGGCTGATCGGCACCCGGCCGGCCGGCAACCTGCCGGACCCGCTGGCCGTCGCGAGCGTCACCGCGAGCGCCGAGAACCCGCCGAACGAGATCGCCACCAAGCTCATCGACGGCGACTCGAACACGAAGTGGCTCGCCTTCGAGCCGACAGCGGTGATCGACCTCGAGATGGCGGAGCCCGTCGTGGCCACCCGGTACGCGCTCACGTCGGCCAACGACTCAGCCGGCCGCGACCCGAAGGACTGGACGCTGCAGGGCTCGGCCGACGGGACGACGTGGACCGACCTGGACACGCAGGCGGACCAGGACTTCCCGGAGCGCTTCGCGACGCGGGACTACAGCTTCGAGAACGCGGCCGCCTACCAGCACTACCGGCTCGACATCACGGCGAACGCCGGTGACGACCTCACCCAGCTCGCCGAGATCCAGCTCTTCGACGCCTCCGGCGAGGAGGACCCCGACCCCGTGGTGCCGGTGCAGGAGGCGACGGTCAACGTCGTCGACCGCGCGCACCCCGCCAACGACGGGCTCCCGCTGAACTGGACGCGGTCGGACCGGTGGCTGAACTGGTCGCCGAACCCGGTCGGCGACGTGCACACCGTCGCGCAGGTGCAGGAGTGGGACTACGAGGCGGGCGAGGGCGCGAACGGGGCCTTCCACCCGATCTCGTGGTGCCGTGACTACGACGGCGGCCGGTCGTTCTACACCGGCATGGGCGGCACGGCGGCGAGCTACGCGGAGCCGGAGTTCCGGGACCACCTGCTGGGCGGCCTGCTGTGGTCGACGGGCATGGTCCGCGGCGACTGCCAGGCGACCATCGCGTCGAACTACGAGTCCGAGCGGCTGACGGCGAAGAACGCGGCGGGCACGCTGGACCAGATCGGCGAGCCGCACGGGCTCACGGTGGCGCCGGACGGCGGCGTCTTCTACATCGGCAAGGCGGCCTGCCCGTCCGGTCCGGTCGTGCCGTGGGAGGACCCGGACGTGGGGCTGGGCTGCGGCACCGTCCACCGCTGGGACCCGGGCTCGGGGACGACGAAGCTGCTGACCACCCTCGACGTCATGGGCAACCGCGGCAGCGGCAGCGAGCTCGTGAAGAACGAGGAGGGCCTGCTCGGCATCACCCTCGACCCGCGGTTCGAGGAGAACCAGTGGATCTACCTCTACTGGATGCCGCACGAGTCGATCGACGTCGAGCGGCGCGTCGGCCAGCGCACGGTGTCGCGCTTCACGTACGACGCCGAGGCGAACACCATCGACCAGTCCACCCGCAAGGACCTGCTGCAGTGGGAGACGCAGATCCACAGCTGCTGCCACGCGGGCGGCGGGATGGACTTCGACGACGACGGCAACCTGTACATCGGGTCGGGCGACAACAACTCCTCGGGCGGTTCCGAGGGGTACTCCGGCAACAACTGGACCCAGGAGTACGCGGGCATCTCGTTCCAGGACGCGCGGCGCACGGCCGGCAACACGAACGACCTGAACGGCAAGATCCTGCGGATCCACCCGGAGCCGGACGGCACGTTCACCATTCCCCAGGGGAACCTGTTCCCCGAGGCGGACGACCCGGGCGACAAGACGCGCCCGGAGATCTACGTGATGGGCGTGCGCAACATCTCGCGGCTGGCCTACGACACGAAGAACGACTGGCTGACGGCGGCGTGGGTCGGGCCGGACGCCGGCCTGCCGAACCCTGAGCTCGGGCCGGCCAAGTACGAGACCGCCACCATCATCACGTCGGCGGGCAACCAGGGCTGGCCCTACTGCATGGGCAACGGGCAGCCCTACCGGGACCGCAGCAACGAGGACGCGACGGTCCTGACCGGCTGGTACGACTGCGACCACCCGAAGAACACCTCGCCGCGCAACACCGGCCTGGTCGACCTCCCGCCGGTGCGCGACAACATGATCTGGTACTCGCCGAGCGGCGGCGGCCCGGTCTTCCCGGAGCGCGAGAACGGCATCCCGTCGTACGTCGACTCCGAGGCGACCTACACCCAGCCGTACCTGCGGGGCGGTGGTCAGGCCGTGATGAACGGCCCGACGTACCACCGGTCCGAGGTCGACACCGGCAGCGGCGCCGCCTGGCCCGCGTACTGGGACAACAAGTGGTTCATCGGTGACCAGTCGAACGCGAACAACCGGATCGCCGTCACGGTGAACCCGGACACGGTCGACGAGGCCGGTCCCCCGGTCTTCGCGGAGGACCTGCGCCAGATCATCTCCGGCGGCAACGGCAACGACGACGTCGAGCAGTGGATGGACGCCAAGTTCGGCCCGGACGGCGCGCTGTACCTGCTCGACTACGGCGGCGGCTTCTTCTCGCTGACCGACCGCCAGAAGCTCGTCCGGATCAGCTATCGCGGAGGCCCGCCGACGCCGGTGCCCGCCGCGTCCGGGGCGAGCGTGCAGAGCGACCCGCTCACCGTGGCCTTCACCGGCGACCGTTCCGGCGGCGTCTCGTACGCCTGGGACTTCGGGGACGGGACGACGTCGAGCGAGGCGAACCCGCGGCACACCTACGCCCGGGTCGGTCGCTTCGAGGCGACCCTCACGGTGACCTACGCCGACGGCGAGACAACGACCGTCGACGTGCCGGCCACCACCGAGTGCACCATCCCGGACGACCGGCCCACCGTCTGGACCGGCGACGTCGACAGCGGCGTCAGCAACGACGACCTGGGTGGCTGCACGATCAACGACCTGGTCCGCGACGAGGCCGAGTGGGACACCAACGGCCGGTTCGTGAACCACGTGACCGCGGTGGCCGACCGGCTCGTGGCGGACAAGGTGATCACCCGCAAGGAGCGGACGGCGCTGGTCGAGGCCGCCGAGGAGTCCGGCGTCGGGGCGGAGGGCAGCACCGGCTACCGGTGGCTGTTCGACGGCACCGCGGAGTCGCTCGCCGAGTGGCGGCAGGCCCCGGGCGGCCGGTTCGACCTGCGCGACGACGGCTCCATCCGGGCGCAGGGCGGGCTCGGCATGCTCTGGTACCCGGGCGAGGAGCTCGCGGACTTCTCGCTCAAGCTCCAGTTCAAGGACGTCGCCCCCGGTGACGGCCACGCCAACAGCGGCGTCTTCACCCGGTTCCCCGACCCGCGCGTCCCCCGGGACGAGCGCCCCGACTGCGGCCAGCTGACCGACGCCGAGGCCTGGGTGGCGATCTACTGCGGGCACGAGATCCAGATCTACGACGGGGAGACCGGCGAGCCCCAGAAGACGGGCTCGGTGTACAACTTCGACCCGAACGGCCTGGCGGACGCACGCGTGACCCCGAAGGGCGAGTGGAACGACTACGAGATCCGGGTGGTCGGCCAGCAGTACACGATCCTCCGCAACGGCGTGGTCATCAACGAGTTCGAGAACTCGCCGGGCAAGGAGTCCTCGCGCGCCGGCGACCCGCCGACCGACCTGCGGCAGTTCCTCAGCGGCTTCGTCGGCCTGCAGAACCACAGCGACGCGGACGCCATGGAGTTCCGCAACATCCGGGTGCGTGACCTGTGAGGTCCGCCGAGACGAGAGGCGTCCCCATGTTCCGACGCAAGCTGTCCCGGGTTCTCGCCGGGGCCGCGGTCAGCGCGCTCGTGGCGCTGCCGCTGGCCTCGGCCGGGGCCGTCGCCATGGAGCCCCGCGACAACGGCGTGACCGCCTGGTCCGCCCCCGCCGGGGCGCCGGACCAGGCGACCAACGAGGCAGCGGAACAGGTCCTGACCTGGACCGCGAGCGCCAGCATCTCCGAGTACGCGACGGCTCCCGCCACGGCGACCGCCGGGGCCGCCACCGTGGTCTTCGAGAACAGCACGGCCACGGGCAACACCATGGGCATGTCCCACACCCTGACGTTCGACACCAGCACGCCGGGGTACAACCACGACGTCACCCTGGACATCCTGGCCAACCCGCTGGACAACAACGGCGGCCGGTACGAGGCGGACGTCGTCCTGACCCCGGGCACATACCGGTACTTCTGCGCGATCCCGGGCCACGGCACGATGGTGGGCGAGCTCGTGGTCACCGAGGGCGGCGGCGAGGACACCACCGCCCCGGTCGTGACGGCGCAGGTCGCCGGGCAGCAGGACGCCGACGGCGCGTACATCGGCTCGGCCACCGTGAGCCTCGCGGCCGAGGACGACAGCTCGGGCGTCGCCTCGGTCGAGTACTCGGTCGACGGCGGCGCGTACGTCCCGTACGCCGAGCCAGTCGTCTTCGACCAGCCCGGCACGTACCTGCTGGAGCACCGGGCCACGGACAACGCCGGCAACGTCTCCGCACCGGGGATGGTGCACGTGACGGTGGTGCCCGCTGACGGGGAGGACACGACGGCGCCCGTCGTCACTCCCGACATCACGGGCGAGCTCGACGCCAACGGCGCCTACGTCGGGTCCGCGACCGTGAGCCTCGCGGCCCTCGACGCCGGATCGGGCGTGGCGAGCGTCGAGTACGACCTGGACGGCGCGGGCTATGCCGCCTACACGGACCCGGTGGTCGTCGACGCACCGGGCGAGCACACGGTGTCCTACCGGGCCACGGACAACGCCGGCAACGTCTCGGAGCCCGGCTCGGCGTCGTTCGCCGTCGTCGAGCCGTCCCAGGAGGACACCACGCCACCGACGGTGACCGCCCAGGTCACGGGCGAGCAGGACGCCGACGGCGCGTACGTCGCCTCGGCGACGGTGGCGCTCCTGGCCGAGGACGCCGGCTCGGGCGTGGCCGAGGTCGAGTACGACCTCGACGGCGCGGGGTGGACGGCCTACACCGATCCGGTGGTGGTCGACGTGACGGGCGCCCACACGGTGTCGTACCGGGCCACGGACACCGCGGGCAACACCTCGGCGCCGGGCACTGCGTCGCTGGTCGTCGTCGGCGGCAGCGATCCGCCGGACCGGACGCCGCCGATCGCGTCGGCGCAGGTGGACGGCGACCAGGACGAGCTGGGCGCCTACCTCGACGCCGCGACGGTGTCCATCACGGCCCGGGACGACGAGTCGGGGGTGGCGTTCATCGAGTACGCGCTCGACGACTTCGTCTTCCGGGAGTACACGGGCCCGTTCGACGTCACCGAGCCGGGCGCGCACGCCCTCGGGTACCGGGCCACCGACAACGCCGGGAACGTCACCCGGACGGGGACGCTCACGTTCTCGGTCTCCCGGGAGGGAACCGACGCCTGCCCGGTCTCGGACGAGCGCCCGACGGTGATCATGGGGAACGTGGACAGCAAGGTGGCCAACGTCGACACCGGCAACGGCTGCACGGTCGCCGACCTCGTCGACGCGGACGGCGGATGGGTCAGCCACACCGCGTTCGTGAGCCACGTCCGCCAGATCGCCGACCGGCTCGGTGCGGACGGCGTCCTCACCCCGAGGCAGGCGGACAAGCTGACAAGCGCAGCCAACCGCTCCGACGTGGGCCGGTAGCCCGGCCGCAAGAGGTCTCGACAGGCTCGCCCACCGGGGGTCGAGCCGGGCGAGACCTGGCGGCAGGC
>NZ_JBHUUX010000057.1:0-39574 GCF_042670845.1 Promicromonospora sp. NPDC057138
AGCTTGTCGAGACCTGGTCTCGACAAGCTCGACCCGCGCATCACAAGCTCGACCCGCGCATCGACACGTCGGTCAGCAGTGGATCTTCGCCAGGGCGGTGAACACGACGCGGTTCAGGTGGAACGCGTGGTGCGCCTCCGCGAGCGTGGCGGCGACCTCGTCCGGGTCCAGGTCGAGCCCGTCCAGCCGGCTGCGGTAGGCGTCCTTGAACACCTTGACCTTCGGGATGTCCGGGAACGTGTAGAAGGCGACGCCGTCGTCGTCCAGGCCGTAGTGCTGCTTCATCATGCGCTTGACGATCTGGCCGCCGGACAGGTCGCCCAGGTAGCGCGTGTACGAGTGCGCGGCGTAGTGCGGCAGGCTGCCGCTGACCTCGCGGATGCGGTCGGCGTACTCGTGCGTCGCGGGCAGGATGCGGATCTCCTCGCGCCACGACGGCCCGTACAGGAAGGCCAGGTCCCGCTCGATGGCCGGGACGCGGGTGAGCTCGCCGAAGACGAGGCCGGCGCCGCGCTCGTCGTCGCGGACGGCGGCGGACGTGTCCTCGAGCGCCTCGTAGACGACGAGGAGCTGGGCCGAGAGGTCCGCGTAGGCGGCCCGGTCCAGCGCGCCGGACAGGAGCTGCTCGATGAAGTGCTCCGAGTTGGCGGCACCGTGGTCGTCGCGGGTGCCCTCACGCAGGAGGGCGGACAGGGGGAGCTCTTCCTCGACGGGCAGGCTCATGTGGTCTCCTCCGACGCAGGGGCAACGTGCTGACAACCTGTCATCACGTTGCGATCATAGCAACAGGAGTTAGGTCAGCCTAACCTGTGGCCGAAACGTGTGTTGTCGCGGCCGTCTGTGGCGTCCTACCGTCGCCGCATGCCTGCGACGCCCTCTGGCCTGCCCGCGCCCGTGTTCGTCGACCTCGACATCGCCTCGGACGACGGCGCCCGCGTCGCGACCTACGTGCTGGAGCCTGAGGACCGGCCGCCGGCCGGCGACGTCGTGCTGTGTCATGGCACACCTTGGTCGGCGCAGGTGTGGGCGCCCGTCGCACGAGCGCTGAGCCAGGAGTACCGCGTGTTCCTGTGGGACATGCCGGGCTACGGCGCCTCGCCGAAAGACGCCGCGCACAGGGTCGACCTCGTCGCCCAGCGGCGGCGGTTCGCGGCACTCCTGCGGCACTGGTCGCTGGACCGGCCGCAGGTGGTGGCCCACGACATCGGGGGAGCAGTCGCGCTCGGCGCCCACCTCCTGGAGGGCGCCGACTTCGCGAGCCTGTTCCTGCTCGACATCGTGATGCTCGACCCGTGGGGGTCGCCGTTCTTCCGGCTGGTGGCCGAGAACGAGTCGGTCTTCTCGGCGGTGCCCGGCCCGCTGCACGGGGCGCTCGTCAGGGAGTACATCGCCGGCGCCGGGAACCACCACCTCGCCGCCGAGGCGGTCGAGGCGCTCGCCGAGCCCTGGGTCGTCGACGTCGGACAGCCCGCCTTCTACCGCCAGATCGCCCAGCTCTCGCCCGCGCACACCCGGCCGATAGTGAGCCGGCTTGGCGAGGTGCGCTGCCCGGTGCGGGTCGGCTGGGCCACCGACGACCCGTGGATCCCGTTCGAGCAGGCGGCGCGGCTCCGCGCCGAGCTCCCGGGCGATCCGGAGGTCGTGGAGTTCCCGGGGCTCGGCCACCTCGTGCCCCTGGAAGACGCCGATGCGGTGGGCCGGGCGGTGCGGCAGTGGCTCGCCGCTGAGTAGAAGCGCGCATCCGCGAGACGCGGGGACGGGCGGGTAGTTATGGGGTGGCGGGGTCGACGGCGTGGGGCGTAGCGTCTGCGGTGGCTGACGTGAGGCGTGACGAACCTCGGCCCGGGTCACCGGGCGAACGATCTGCCCGCGCGTGCGGCGTACCGACGAGAGGCCGGGTCTCCCGGCAAAGGAGTGGTGGCACCGCGATCTAGCCCCCGCCCGCTCCTCCAGGGCTTTCGCTCTCTGGAGGACTGATGAGACCACCTTTGCCATCCCCGAGCCCGCTCGCCCGCACCCTCGCGAGCGACCTCTCCGCCGTCCCGCCGGGGTCGGTCGTGCGTCTGCAGGGCTGGGTCCACCGCCGTCGTGAGCTGGCGACCGTGACGTTCCTGGTGCTGCGCGACCGCACGGGCCTCGCCCAGGTGGTGGTGCGCCCCGGCGTCGGGCAGGCGGAGCCGGTCGGAGAGGCCGAGCCGCTGGTGCCGCCCGAGGAGACCACCGTGGAGGTGACCGGCACGGTCACCGCCAACCCGCAGGCACCCGGCGGCGTGGAGGTCACCGAGCCCGTGATCACGCCGCTCACCGACGCTGCAGAGACCCCGCCCGTCGAGCTGTGGCGCCCGGCGCTGACGGCCGCGCTCCCGACGCTGCTCGACCATGCCGCCGTCGCCTGGCGGCACCCCGCACAGAAGGCGCGCTGGGAGATCGCGGCGGCGAGCCTGCGCGGGTTCCGCGTGACGCTGGACGCCGCCGGCTTCACCGAGGTCTGCACGCCCAAGCTTGTGGGCACAGCTACTGAGTCGGGCGCGAACGTGTTTGCCGTCGACTACTTCGGCCGGCCCGCGTACCTGGCGCAGTCGCCGCAGTTCTACAAGCAGCAGATGGTCGGCGTCTTCGAGCGGGTCTACGAGGTGGGCCCCGTCTTCCGGGCGGAACCGCACGACACCGTGCGGCACCTCGCGGAGTACCGCTCGCTCGACGTCGAGCTCGGGTTCGTGCGCGACCATCGCGACGTGCTGGCCGTGCTGCGCGACGTGGTCGCCGGGATGGCCGACGCCGTGCGCGGCTCGGCCGCCGCCGAACGGCTGGGCATCGCCGTGCCCGAGGTTCCGGCGCAGATCCCGGTGCTCCACTTCGCGGACGCGCTGAAGCTGGTGGGGGCGCCGTCGGACGAACCGGACCTGGCACCCGAGCACGAGCGGGCGCTCGGGGAGTGGGCGCTGGCAGAGCACGGGTCGGACTTCCTCGCGGTCGAGGGCTACCCGATGACGAAGCGGCCGTTCTACACGCATCCCGAGCCGGGCTCCGGCCCGGGACCGGGCGCGGGAGGCGAGCGGTGGAGCAACAGCTTCGACCTGCTGTTCCGCGGGCTCGAGCTCGTCACGGGCGGGCAGCGCCTGCACCGGTACGCCGACTACGTCGCGGCGATCGAGGCGCGGGGTGAGGACCCGGCGTCCTACGCGTCGTACCTGGAGGCGTTCCGGCACGGGATGCCGCCGCACGGCGGGTTCGCGATCGGCCTGGAGCGCTGGGTGGCGCGGCTTGTGGGCGCGGCCAACGTCCGCGAGGTGACGCCGTTCCCGAGGGACCTCCACCGCCTGGTCCCGTAGAGCCCCGTGCGGGTGGTCGGTAGAACGTCAGGAGATCGGCAACCCGGAATGCCGGTCTCCTGACGTTTTGCCGATACCCGTGGGCGCCCGCGCGCCTGGGCACCTGTACCCGTTCCGAGTGTCAGTGGTCACCACTACCTTGTGGCGCGTGCTGCTGATGGCAGCGCGTCACAGGGGCGAGCTGTGCCCTCGTGACCTATGGCCAGGTGAGGGACGAGATGCTGCAGGAACTGGTGGACCGGGTCAAGGGCGGCGACGGGACGGCGCGGGCGGTGCGCGACGCGCTGGCCCCGCTGAAGCTGCTGGGCAGTGGCGTGTACGACGACGCCGTCGGGTACGTGCTCGAGGGGGCGACACCCGAGGTGCTCATGACCGTGCAGCAGCCGGGCAGCGCGGACCTCGACGCGCTCTTCGGCGCGCCGGTCCAGACCTGGTCGCGGTGGGTGTCGCCCGACGTCATCAAGCAGGTCGCGGCGGCGCACAAGGGCTGGAATCCTGACGCTGGCATCGCGGCGCGCGGACGCCTCTACGCGTCGGCAGAACCGGCAGTGCTGGCCCGCCTGGGCCGGCTGCTCGCGCAGGTCTGCGATACCGCCGACGTGTCCGCCGCCGCGGGCCCGGAGTGGTTCTACGTGCTGGTGTGCGATGGGGCCAGGCGGGGGACGACCGACGGGCACCACTCCGGCAAGCCGGTCGCGGGCGTCGCCGACCGGCTGACGCCCGCGTTCCTGGAGCAGGTGGCGACAGAGGGCGGGGTGCCCGACGCCGACGCCGCGGGCACTGTGCTCACAGCAGTCCTGTACCGCGGAGCCAACGACCGGTCCTGGTACCGGGACCCGCGCGAGGCCATGGCCAAGCGTCCGGCGTTCGGCGAGTACCTGTCCCGGCACGTCGGCACGCTCGCCGCCGTCACCCCGGAGCTCGGCGCCCGCGGCAAGCAGGAGGTGCTCGACCGCATCGGGAAGCGCACGTCCGAGCCCGGCCTCGTGCAGATCGTGGCGGCGCTCGCCGTCGACAAGGCGAAGGGCGTGCGGACGGGCGCCCTGAACCACCTCGCCGCGCTCGACGACGCCGCGCAGGTCGCGCTGCTGCGGCCCCACCTCGTCAAGGTCCCGACCGGGCAGCTCGGCGAGGCGGTGACGCGGCTGGTCGGCCTGGCCGGCGGCATCGACGCACTGGAGGAGGCGCTGGCCGCGCTGCGCGACGAGAGCGGGAAGGCCGCGGCCGGGCAGACCGCACGGGTACGGCTCCTGGAGCAGACGATGCAGCGGGCCCGCGCACTCGACGACCCGGATGCGGGCGCGGAGCTCACGATCGAGGTCCCGGAGTACGAGCCGCTGCCTGACCCCGTCGTGGAACCCGGCTGGGCGGCCGGGGCCCGCAAGCTGCTGGACGAGCAGATCGCCAAGGCACGCGTGCAGCTCGACCTTGCCAAGCGCGGCGGCAACGCGAACAAGTACTGGGCCGAACGGGCGCAACGCAATCTCAAGGACCTCCAGTCGATCACGGACGACGACCTGGCGGCAGTCCCGGGCCGCGTGACCGGGGCCGTGGCCACCACGGGCAAGACGCGCCGCCGGAATGCCGCACTCTTCCAGTGGCTCGCCGGCGAGATCCGGGACCTGTTCGCCGAGCCCGGGCTCATGCTGGCGATCCGCGTGCTCGCGCTCCGGGACGGGGAGGCGCAGCGAAACTTCGTGTGGGCCCTGCGGCCGTACCTCGACCAGGCCACCGACCTGCGCCAGGTTCACGACGGACTGGTGCGCGCCGGGGTACCGAAGGCCGACGAGCAGATCCGCGACCTGGTGTTCCAGACCTGGTGGGGCGACGAGACGCTCGCGTCGTCGGTCGTCTGGCCCTACTTCGCTGGGCGCACGGAGACCCTGGACCGCTACCTCGGCACGGACGAGAAGTACCGCGCCGGCACCGGTACCGCGCTGAAGATCCTGCGGGAGTTCCCCGTCGTGCCGCCGACCCTCCTGCCCCGGCTCACCGTGCTCGCCCTCGGGACCGGCAAGACCCACCGGGTCGCCGCGCAGGAGGTGCTGGAGGCACACGCCGGGGCACGCCCGCTGGCCGAGCAGGCGCTCGCCGACCCCAAGGCCGAGGTGCGGGCCTCGGCCGCGGCATGGCTCGCGCGCATCGGCGATCCCGCCGCGGTGCCCGCCCTGCGTGCCGCCCTGAAGAAGGAGCGCCGCGAGGCGGCTCGGGCCACGCTGCTCTCGGCCCTGGAGGCGCTGGGCGACGACATCTCGCCGGACCTCGCCCCCGAGACCCTGCGGGCTGAGGCCACCAAGGGCCTGGCGGGCAAGATGCCGGCCAGCCTCGACTGGTTCCCCTTCGAGCAGCTGCCCGAGGTGCGCTGGGCGAGCAGCGGCGAGCTGGGCGGCGGTGAGCAGGGCGGCGTCGTGCCGCGCGACGTCGTCCGCTGGTGGGTGGTCCTGGCGACCAAGCTGAAGGAGCCCGGCGGTGAGGGCCTGATCGCCCGGTACGTCGGGCTGCTGGATGCCGCCTCGCGGGCCGCGCTCGGGTCGTTCGTGCTGCGCGCCTGGGTGGCCCAGGACACCCGCGGCCCCTCCGTCGAGAGGTCGCGCGGGTACGCCGACCAGAACGCGCAGGCGCAGTGGACCAGCCTGCAGGCCGCGATCAAGCGATACCCCGAGTACTACTCCGGCCAGGCCGGCCGCACGGTCGAAGACTTCTGGAAAAGCCTGTACCGGGAGGACCAGGCGCGGTATCTCGGTTCGGCCACGCAGGAGAAGGGGCTCCTCGCCCTGACCGTCGGCATGCCGGGGGCCGAGCTGGCGACGACGGCGCAGCACTACTTCGCCGCGCACAAGGGCCGCCGCGCGCAGGCGGACTACCTGGTGCGGGCGCTGGCCGCGAACGGGGACCGGGCGGCGGTGCAGCTGCTGCTGGCGGTGTCGCGCCGGTTCAAGCAGCGCAGCGTCCAGGAGACGGCGTCGGCGCTCGCGCAGGACATCGCGGACCGCAACGGCTGGGACGGCGACCAGCTCGCCGACCGCACGGTCCAGACCGCCGGGTTCGACGACGACGGCATCCTGCGCCTGGACCTCGGCTCGTCCTCCGCGCAGTCCGACGGCGGCGGCGAGGATGCGAGCGACCGGGTGTTCACCGGGCGCATCACCGACGCGTTCACGCTGGAGCTGCGCAACCCGGCGGGCAAGGTCGTCAAGGCGCTGCCGGCCAAGCGCGCATCCGACGACGAGGAGGCGTACACCGAGGCGAAGAAGCAGCTCAAGGAGTCGCGTGCCGAGCTGAAGGCCGTCGTGACGCTGCAGACCCAGCGCTTCGCCGAGGCCATGGTCACGGGCCGGACCTGGAGCGTCGCCGACTGGCGCGAGTTCGTGCTGGGGCACCCGCTGATGTCGCGCCTCGCCGCACGCCTGGTGTGGGCGGCGGAGCTGCCAGGTGCGGGCGATCCGGCCGACGCGGGCGCCGTGACGTTCCGGCCGGGCGACGGCGGCGCGCTGATCGGCGTCGACGACGAGGACGTGACTCTCCCGGACGACGCGCGGGTGTCGCTGGTGCACGCCGCCACCCTCGGGGACGACGGCGAGTCCTGCGCGCCGGCCTGGCGGGCTCACCTCGCCGACTACGAGATCACGCCGCTGTTCGACCAGGGGCTCGGCTCCGGGACGGGCGAGGCGTCGGCGGCGGGACCAGCGGCGTCGGACGCGCTGCCCGACGTGCCGGACCGCGCCACCGTGATCGAGACCCGCAAGGGCTGGCTCAGCGACTCGTTCACGATCCGGGGCCGCGCCACGAAGCTCGGGTACGTCCGCTCGCAGGCGGAGGACGCTGGCTGGTTCTCCGCCTACTGCAGGGAGTACCCGGCGCTCGGCCTCACCGTCGAGATCGAGTTCACGGGCGCGTTCCTGCCCGAGGAGAACATCACCGCCGCCGTGCGGGAGCTCGCGTTCCGCCGCACCGGCACGTGGGGCGAGCGGGGCCGGCTCGCGATCAAGGACGTGCCGAAGGTGCTGCTGGCCGTGTCCTACCGGGACTACCTGACCGTGGCCGACGGCGGGGTCTTCGACCCGGACTGGGAGAAGAAGAGCCAGTACTGAGAGACAGCAGAGCACTGAGCGACAGCAGAGCGAAGAGCCAACCGATCAGCGGGACGAGGCGAGCAGGCGAGATGGCGCAGGGGACGACGGACGTGGCGGACACGGCACTGGGAGCGGAGACGGGGGCGAGAGCGGGCGGCGCCGAGGCGCTGGAGGCGGCATACGGCGACGCGCTCGCGCCGCTGCGGATCAAGGGCGAGGACCTGTTCGAGCAGGCGATGGGGTTCGTGCGGGACGGCACGACGGCCGAGGTGGTGGACACGCTCAGGAAGGGCAGGACGGGCGACGTCGATCAGCTGATGAACAAGCCGGCGGCCCAGATTCCCGACTTCAAGGTCCGCGGGACCCTGGTCGAGCAGGTGGCCGCCCTGCACCCGGGCTGGGAAGCCGAGGCGGGCGTGGCGGCGCGCGGGACGATCTACGCCACGGCGCCGGCTGCCGTCGTCGTGCGGCTGGGCCACCTGCTCGACGCGGTGACGACCGGGAAGGTGCAACCCGAGGAGGCGCCCCGGTGGCTCTCCCTGCTGATGTACGACGCGGGGAGCTCGCAGGACGCCGACGAGCGCTGGCCCCACGAGTTCCTGGTGTCGCTCGCCCGCGAGGGCGGTGTGCCCGATGACGAGGCCGCACCGCTGGTCCTCCGCATCATGCTGGAGAACGCGCACCTCTGGATCGAGGCCCTGTGCGTAGCGCTCGTCACGCACGCGGACGTGCTGCCACGGGTGCTGGACTCCCTGAGCGACTGGGGGACGCAAGCGTTCCTGCGCTGCGCGGAGCGCGACCTGCCGCGGCACAGCGAGCTGGTCGCGACGCTCGCCGCCGACCCTCGGGAGCGGGTGCGGTCCGCGGCTCGGGACCTGCTGTCCGACCTCGACGGCGCCGACGAGGTGCGGCTGCTCGCGCCTCATCTGGTCACCGCACCGCTCGACAGGGTCGGCGGGCTCCTGGCGCGGGTCTCGCTGCTTCCGGGCGGGTTGGCCGCGATCCGCGAGGCGATCGACGGCGCCGGCGGCCAGGCGGCCCGGACGCGGCTGCTCCGCCAGACGCTGGAGCGTGCCGAGGCGCTCCTCGCCGATCAGGTGGCGGTCACCGTCCCTCCGTTCGAGCCGGAGCCGGACGTCGTGCTCGGCGACGAGCTCGTCGTCGCGGCGCGCGCACTCCTGGATGGCCAGGCGGCGAAGGCCGCCGAGCAGCTCCGCGCCGCCGCGTCCGACCAGGCCGCCCACCGGGCGGACGACGAACTGACGTACCTTCGCGGCATCACGGATGCGGAGCTGCGCGCCGCCGTCCGGCTGATGAACGACCACGCGTTCCGAGTAGGGGTGTGGGCGGACGGAAAGGACGGGCGACCCGCCCAGGCGACGGCGAGCTGGCTGATGCGACAGGCCGTGCGGCTGCCGGGGACGCCGCTGGTGGCCCGCGTGCGGCTGCTGCTCGCCTATCACGGCTACCCGGACCAGGCGACCTGGTGGCTGGACAGTGTCGCGCCGGACCTCGGCGACCTGAGGGCCCTGGAGTCGGCGTTCGTCCGGTGCGGGGTCGCCGACACCGAGCGGCTGATCGACGACCTCGTCTTCCAGCAGAACCAGGAGTCCGGCTGGCCGGCGTCGTCGGACATCTGGCCCTACTTCGCGGAGCACCCCGACCTGCTCGTGGCGCGCCTGACCCCGGCCGACGACGAGATCAGGTGGGACTTCGCCTTCGACCGCGCACTGGGGATCCTGCGGGAGTTCCCGGTGGCGCCCACCGCCGTGCTCCCACGGCTGGGCGAGCTCGCGCTCGGCGGAGGAAAGGTACACCGGGCGGCTGCGCGGGAGATCCTGGGGTCCCACCCGGGCGCCCGGCGCCTCGCCGAGCAAGGCCTGGGCGAGAAGAAGGCAGAGATCCGGGCTTCGGCGGCGGCCTGGCTGGCACGGATCGCCGACCCGGCGGCGGTGCCGGCGCTGCGCGCGCTGCTGGAGAAGGAAGGCAAGGAGGCCGTGCGGGCCGCGCTGCTGTCGGCGCTGGAGGCCCTGGGCGACGACATCTCGGCCGACGTCGCGCCGGAGGTGCTGCTCGCCGAGGCCGCCAAGGGCCTGACGCGGCAGGTCCCGCGCGAGCTGGAGCGCTGGTTCCCGTTCGGGCAGCTCCCCGAGGCACGCTGGGCGGACGGCGCCGTCGTGCCGGCCGAGCTGCTGCGCTGGTGGGTGGTTCTGGCCTGCACGCTGAAGGACCCCAGCGGCGAGGGGCTGTTCGCGCGGTACGTCTCGATGCTGGATCCGGCCTCCCGGAAGGCGCTCGGGTCGTTCGTGCTGAGCGCGTGGATCGCGCAGGACACGATCCACCCGCCGGTCGCGGAGTCGAGGGCGCTCGCCGAGAGCGAGGCGCCGCGCCGGTACGAGAGCCACCAGCGGATGGCGCAGCTCTATCCGCGGGACTACGCGTCGCTGGCAGAGAGGTCGGTCGAGGAGCACTACAACGCGCTGTTCCGGGAGCACCAGGGGCAATACCTCGACTCGGCGGTGAAGGAGAAGGGCCTGCTCGCCCTCACGGTCGGGATGCCGGGCCCCGATCTTGCCGCGGCCGCCCAGCACTACTTCAGGGAGAACAAGGGCCGCCGTGCGCAGGCTGAGGCGCTCGTGCGCGCGCTGGCCGCGAACGGGGACCAGGCCGCGGTGCAGCTGCTGCTGGCGGTCTCGCGCAGGTTCAGGCAGCGCAGCGTCCAGGAGATCGCGGCCGGGCTGGCGCAGGATCTCGCCGTCCGCCGTGGCTGGGACGCCGACCAGCTCGCCGACCGCACTGTGCCGACCGCCGGGTTCGACGACGACGGCGTGCTGCGCCTCGATCTCGGCTCGCCCTCCGGGGCGCGGGCCGCCTCCACGACGCGGGCCGACGACGTCGGGGCGTCACCCGAGGAAGACCGCATGTTCACCGGACGCCTCACGGAGAAGTTCACGCTGGAGCTGCGTACCCCGGAGGGCAAGGTCGTCAAGGCACTGCCACCCAAGCGGGCCTCCGACGACGACGACGCCTACGCCGACGCGAAGAAGCAGCTGAGCGCGAGCCGCAAGGAGCTCAAGACCGTGCTCGCGCTGCAGACGCAGCGGTTCGTGGAGGCCATGTGCTCGGGCCGTACGTGGGCCGTCGACGAATGGCGCGAGTACGTGCTGGGGCATCCGCTGATGTCGCGCCTCGCGGTGCGCCTGGTGTGGGTCGCCACGCCGCCGGACGGCGGCTCGGCCGGCCTCGGCGACTCGGCTCCGGGCACTGTTGCTGGTCCGGGCACCGTCACTGGTCCGGACACCGTCGCCTTCCGGCCCGGCGACGGCGGCACGCTGATCGGCGTCGACGACGGCGACATCGTGCTGCCTGAGGGAGCGAGGGTGTCGATCGCGCACGCCGTCACGCTGCCGGACCAGGGGCGGGACGTGGAGGCGTGGTGCGGGCACCTGGCCGACTACGCGATCACGCCGCTGTTCGATCAGGGCCTCGGGCCGGACGCCGTCGGGCTGCCTGAGCTGGCGCCCGGCGCGACCGAGGTCGCCGACCACCGGGGGTGGCTGTCCGACTCGTTCGCGATCCGCGGGCGAGCGACCAAGCGCGGCTTCGCGCGCACCGAGTCCCGGGACAACGGGTGGTTCGACAGTTACGTCAAGGAGTACCCGAGCCTGGGCGTCGTCGCCGAGATCGGATTCACGGGCTCGATCGTGCCCGAGGAGAACATCCCAGCGGCAGTCACCGAGCTCACCTTCCGGCGCGCCGGGAGGCCCGGCCGGGTCCGGCTCGCGGACCTGCCCGCCGTCCTGGTCGCGGCGTCCTACCAGGACTACGTGACCGTGGCGCGGGCGGGGCAGTTCGACCCCGACTGGCGGGAGAAGAGCCAGTACTGAGGTGCTGGTGTCCGTGGGCGACGAGACAGCACAGCGACGAGACAGCAGAGCAACGCGAAGAGGCGAGCAGACGAGATGACGCAGGACGTGCAGGACGTGGGTCAGGATGCGGGAACGGTCGACGATGAGGCACTGGCCAGGGCGTACCGGGATGCCCTGGCGCCGCTGACCCTCATCGGGCAGGACATGTTCGAGCAGGCGGTCGGATACGTCCGGGACGGGACGCCGTCGTGGGTGCCGACCAAGGTGGAGGCGGCTGACACGCACGACGTCGACGTGCTGATGAACAGCTGGGTCAGCTGGCTCTACGAGTCGCGGAAGCTTCTGGCCGAGCGGATGGCGGCCGCACACCCGGGCTGGGAGGCGCCGGTCGGCGTTGCGGCGCGCAAGACGGTCCATGCGACGGCGCCGGTCGCGGCGATCGTGCGGCTGGGGCGGCTGCTCGATGTCGTGGTGGGCAACAAGCCTGGGCCGGAGGGAGTGCCTGACTGGCTGTCCGTGCTGATGCTCGACGCCTCCGACGCACGGGCAACGTCCGGGCGCTGGACCCCGCGGTTCGCGATGGACGTCGCCCGCGAGGGCGGCGTGCCGGACGGCGAGGTCGTGCCGGTGGTGCTGACGATCCTGCTGGAGCACGCGCTCGGCGTGACCGATGTGCGGAGCGAGACCACCCTGAGCGAGACCTTGGTGGCGCACGCGGACGCGCTGCCGCAGGTCGTCGCTGGGCTGACCGACCGCGGCAAGAAGACGTTCCTCCAGTGCGCGCGGCACGGCCTGGTGCGGCACGCCGAGCTGGTCGGGATGCTCGTCGTCGACCCCGAGCAGGACGTGCGCGCCGCCGCGGGGAAGGCGCTGGCCGGCCTGGCCGACGCCGACGAGGTGCGGCTGCTCGCGCCGCACCTGACCACCGCCCCGCTCGACCGCGCCAGCGAGGTCTTGGCGCGCCTCTGTGTGCTTCCGGGTGGCCAGGACGCCATCCGGGAGGCGCTCGCTGAGTTGAGCGCAGGGGTTGGCGCAGGGGCGGGCGACGACCGGGATCCGGCGGCGCGGACCAAGGCCATGCGCCAGGCGCTCGAGCGGGCCGAGGTGTTGCTCGCGCAGGAGGTGGTGATCGAGGTGCCGGCGTTCCAGCCGGCTCCGGAGTTCGAGCTCGGCGACGACTTCGTGGCCGGTGCCCGCGCGTTGGTGGACCGGCAGCGGGAGCAGGCTGCCGCGAAGGTACAGAGGCTTACGGCGAACGATGACTACGAGCCCTGGATGGTCGAGCGGGCGAAGGGGGATCTGACCGGGCTGTCCTCGATCACCGACTCCGAGCTGCGAGCAGTGGTCCGCTTGATCAACGGTGACCGCGGTGTCGAGGTGGACGGCCGGGACGGGCTGTTGCCCAAGGGCGTGGTCAGCTGGTGTCGGCAGAATGTCGAGTCGCTGCCGACAACGGCGCTGGTGCACCAGGCACGGTTGCATCTGGCGCTGTACGGGAGCGGCTACGGACTGGTGTCGCACCTTGCCGAGTGGCTGGAGGCCGCTCACGGGGTTGACGACCTGAGGGTTCTTGAGCAGGTTCTCGTCCAGTGCGGCGTGGACGCCTCCGAGCAAGCCATCGACGAGTTCGTCTTCCAGTATCAGTACGGCGAGGTCGCATGGCCCTCGGCCGCGGCCGTCTGGCCGTACTACGCGGGGCACGTGCACCTTCTCGTGCCGCGCCTGGCGCCGCCGGATACCTTCACGCACCGGACGGACAGGCTCTATCGCGCCCTGGCGATCCTGCGGGCGTTCCCGGTGGCGCCGACCGCGGCACTTCCGCGGCTGGGGGAGCTCGCCCTCACCGGCGGAAAGGTGGAACGGAACATGGCGCAGAGGGCACTGGAGTCCCATCCCGGCGCGCGGCGCCTGGCCGAGCAGGGTCTGGGGGAGAACAGGGCAGAGGTCCGGGTGTCGGCGGCGGCCTGGCTGGCCCGGATCGGTGACCCTGCGGCGACACCCGCGCTGCGGGCGGCGCTGAAGAAGGAGCGCGGTGAGGCGGCGCGCGCCGCGCTGCTGTCGGCCCTGGAGGCGCTGGGCGACGACCTCTCGGCGCAGCTCACGCCGGAGATGCTGCTGGCGGAGGCGGCCAAGGGGCTGAAGCGGCCGGTTCCGGCGGCCCTGGACTGGTTCCTGTTGGAGCAGCTGCCGCAGGCGCGGTGGGCGGACGGCGCCGGCGACCCGGACGCCGTCGGGCAGCGTGAGGTGCCGCCGGAGGTGCTGCGCTGGTGGGTGGTGCTGGCCCACAAGCTGAAGGACCCCAGCGGCGAGGGCTTGCTCGCGCGGTACGTGTCGCTGCTGGACCCGGCGTCGCGGGCCGAGCTCGGGTCGTTCGTGCTGAGCGCGTGGGTCGCGCAGGACACGCGGCACCCCGCGCCGGAGGAATCGAGGGCGCACGCGGAGGCGAATGCGCAGCTCGAGTACGACCGCTTCCATCGGGACCCCGTCTGGTACGCGCGGGCCGCGCCGGAGCGCCTCGCGATGTCGGTCGAGGACCACCACAGCTTCCTGTACCGCGAGCACCAGGCGCAGTACCTCGGCTCGGCAGCCAAGGACAAGGGTCTGCTCGCCCTCACTGTGGGCATGCCGGGCGGCGACCTGGCCGCGGTCGCGCGGCACTACTTCACGGCGCACAAGGGGCGGCGGGCCCAGGTGGAGTCCCTGGTCCGGGCGCTGGCCGCGAACGGCGAGCGTGCGGCGGTGCAGGTGCTGCTGTCGGTGGCTCTCAGGTTCAAGCCCGCCGCGGTCCAGCAGATCGCCGCGGGGCTGGTGCAGGAGCTGGCCGACCGTCGCGGCTGGACCGCCGACCAGCTTGCGGACCGCACGGTGCCGACCGCCGGGTTCGACGGCGACGGCGTCCTGCGCCTGGACCTCGGCTCGCCCGGCGGCGGGGTGTCTGACTCGGTGTCTGATGACCCGGAGTCCGATGACCGGGTGTTCACGGGGCGGGTGACGGAGAAGTTCACGCTGGAGCTGCGCGATCCGGCGGGCAAGGTCGTCAAGGCGCTCCCGGCACAGCGGGAGCGGGACGACGACGAGGCCTACGCCGAGGCGAAGAAGCAGCTGGCCGCGAGCCGCAAGGAGCTCAAGGCGGTGATCGCGCTGCAGACCCAGCGCCTCGCCGAGGCGATGGCGTCGGGCCGCCGGTGGGCCGTGGAGGGGTGGCGCGAGCTCGTGCTGGGGCACCCGCTCCTGTCGCGCCTCGCGGCGCGCCTGGTGTGGGTGGCGACGCTGCCGGACGGCAGTCGGGTCGCCTTCCGTCCGGGCGACAGCGGGGCGCTGATCGGCGTCGACGACGAGGACGTCGCGCTGCCCGATTGGGCCGAGGTCGCCGTCGCGCACGCCGTCCTGCTGCCCGACGCGGCGGCGTGGCGTGCGCACCTGGCCGACTACTCGGTCAGCGGGCTCTTCGACCAGGGGCTCGCCTCCGACGTCGTCGTGCCGGAGGTGGAGCCTGGAGCGACCGAGATCGCCGACCACGAGGGCTGGTTGTCGGACACCTTCGCGATCCGCGGCCGCGCGACCAAGCTCGGCTACAAGAGGGACGTGGACGACCTGTGGATCCGCTCCTACGTCAAGGAGTACGCGAGCCTCGGCGTCATCGTCGAGATCGGTTTCACCGGCTCGGCCCTGCCCGAGAAGAAAGAGCCCGCCGCGGTCACCGAGCTCCTCTTCCGGCATGCCGGGAGGCCGGGTTCGGTCCCGGTCGCGGACCTGCCGACCACGCTCGTCGCGGTGTCGTACCAGGAGTACGTGACCGTCGCGGAGGGCGGGGCCTTCGACCCCGACTGGGAGCGGAAGAGCTACTGAGGCGGCGACGCCCATCAGTGTCAGTGACCCCCACTACGTTGGTGCGCGCCGCAGAAGGCGGCGGGGCGGAGCCACCAGCTGTGGCTCTGACCTGGGGGCGATGAGACGAAGAGGCGAGACGGTGCAGCACGTCGAGACGGTGCAGGACGGGACGGGCAAGGGGAACGGAGCGGTGCGGGACGACAAGCTTTCCGCGGCCTATCAGGACGCGCTGGCGCCGCTGAAGGCGATCCGGCCGGACATGTTCGAGCAGGCGCTCGGGTACGTGCGGAGCGGGACGGCGCCGGAGGTGCTGACGACGCTGGACGCGGCCCAGACGGACGACGTGGACGGGCTGATGGCCGAGCCGGGTGCGGTGACCTTCTCGTATCGCGTGACGTACAAGCCGACGGCCGACCGGGTCCGGACCACGCGTCCGGGCTGGACCATCGACAACGGTGTGCGGGCACGGATGAAGGTGCACACGACGGCGCCCACCGCTGCGGTCGCGCGGCTGGGGCGCCTGCTCGCCGCCGTCGGCGAGATGGACCGGGTCGCGGCGGGGGCACCCGAGTGGCTGACCGCGCTCGTGAACGACGCCGCGAGCACCCGGCAGCAGAATTCTCGCGCGGTGCGCCAGGCGTTGTTCGCGCGCTGGACTCCGGAGTTCCTGACCGAGGTCGCGAGCGAAGGCGGCGTCGCCGAGGCTGAGGCCGCGCCCGCGGTCCTGACCGCGTTGCTGCACCGGGACGCCAGTGTGTCGGCCGAGGCCCTGAGACGGCTCATGGAGCTGGTGACCTCCGAGGTGATGGATACGTTCCTGGTGGAGCACGCGGACGTGCTGCCAGGGGTGGTGGAGGCGCTCGCCTCACCAGGCAAGGTGGCCTTCCTCGAGGTCGCCAAGCGCAACCCGGCGCCGCACGCCGAGCTGGTCGCGTCGCTCGCCGTCGACCCGGCCAAGGACGTGCGGGCCGACGCGACGACCCTGCTGGCGACGCTGGACGACGCCGAGCAGCTCCGCCTGCTCGTGCCCCACCTGAGCACGGCCGCGCCCAGCCGGCTGAACGAGGTGCTGGGACAGCTCGCCCGGGCGTCGGGCGGGCTGGACGCCATCCGGGCGGCGCTCGCCGCGGCGGGTGACGCCCGAGGTCAGGCCGCGCGCGCGAAGGCACTGCGGAAAGCGCTCGATCGTGCCGAGGCCCTGGTCGGCGATCCGGGGGCCGAGACGACGATCGAGGTGCCGCCCTACGAGCCGCCGAAGGAGTTCGTGCTCGGGGACGACTACGTGGCCGGTGCTCTTGAGCGCCTGGGCCGGCAACGGGAGAAGGCCGCCGAGAAGGTCCGCGAGGTGGTGGCGGATGGACACGAGTCGTGGGTTATCGACAATGCGAAGAAACGTCTGGCCAACGTGCCCGCGCTCACCGAGGAAGACCTGCGTGCGGTCGTCCGCCTGATGAACGGGGACACCTACCGCGCCGGGGTGAGCGCCGACGGGGAGGAGGGGCGGCCGTCGGAGGCCGCGGCGGAGTGGTGCATGTGGAACCGCAGCTTCCTGCCTGCAACGGCGCCTGCGCACCGGCTGCGGCTGTGGTTCGCACGTGGACGGAGTGACGTGGCGCCACTGGTCGGGGAGTTCCTGCCTGATCTGCGCGACCTGCGGGCCGTGGAGGCGCTCTTCGCCCAGTTCGACGTGGCCGACCCGGGCGCTGCTGTGGACCAGTTCGTCTTCCGGGACATCTGGTTCGGCGACTCGGACCGGGTCGACCTGATGTGGCCGTACTACGCGGAGCGAATCGACCTCCTCGTGCCGCACCTGACGCCGCGCGAGAGTGACGACGGCTCCGAAGCCTTCTCGGTCGCGCTCAAGATCGTGGCGGCGTTCCCGGTGGCGCCCACCGCCGCGCTGCCGCAGCTGTCGAGCCTCGCCCTGGGCGAGGACAAGGAGCATCGGCGGACGGCGCAGGACATTCTGTCGACCAACCCCGGCGTGCGCGGCCTGGCCGAGCAGGGTCTGGTCGACGGCAAGGCGGGTGTGCGCATCTCGGCGGCGGCCTGGCTCATGCGGATCGGCGACCCGTCAGCGGTGCCCGCGCTACGAGCCGCGCTGAAGAAGGAGCGCCAGGAGGCAGGCCGGGCCGCGCTGCTCTCCGCGCTGAAGGCGCTGGGCGACGACATCTCGGCGGACCTGGCGCCCGAGGTGCTGCTCGCCGAGGCGACCAAGGGACTCAAGAAGCCGGTCCCGGCGAACCTGGACTGGTTCCCGTTCGGGCAGCTGCCGCAGCTGCGGTGGGCCGACGGCGGTAGCGAGCAGGGCCTCGTCCCGGCAGAGGTGCTGCGCTGGTGGGTGGTCCTGGCGTACAAGCTGAAGGAACCCGGCGGCGACGGCCTGTTCGCCCTGTACCTGTCCCAGCTGGACGCGGCGTCCCGGGCCGAGCTCGGGTCGTTCGTGCTGAGCGCCTGGATCGCGCAGGACACGATCCACCCGTCGGTCGACGAGTCGAAGGCGCGTGCGGAGGACGGAGCGCAGTACCGGTACGACGAGTACCAGCGGATGGCCCAGCACTACGCGGGCCACTACGAGGCCCTCGCGGCGATGTCGGTCGAGGACCACTACCGGCACCTCTACCGGCAACACCAGGCGGAGTACCTCGGCTCCGCGGTCAAAGAGAAGGGGCTGCTCGCGCTGACTGTCGGGATGCCGGGCGGTGACCTGGCTGAGGCCGCGCAGCACTACTTCAAGGCCAACAAGACCCGGCGCGCCCAGGCCGAGGCCCTCGTGCGGGCGCTCGCGGCGAACGGCGAGCGCCCGGCCGTGCAGCTGCTGCTCGCGGTCTCCCGCAGGTTCCGGATGTACACGGTCCAGGAGGTCGCCACAGCGCTGGCCAAGGACCTCGCCGACCGCCGGGGCTGGGACGCCGACCAGCTCGCGGACCGCACCGTGCAGACCGCCGGTTTCGACGACGACGGGATCCTGCGCCTCGACCTCGGCTCGCCCGACGGCCGTGATGCTGGTGGGCGGGTGTTCACCGGACGCATCACCGAGAAGTTCACGCTGGAGCTGCGCGATCCGGAAGGCAAGGTCGTCAAGGCCCTGCCGGCCAAGCGGATCTCGGACGACGACGACGCGTATGCCGAGGCGAAGAAGCAGCTGACCGCGAGCCGCAAGGAGCTCAAGACCGTGATCGCGTTGCAGACGCAGCGGTTCGCGGAGGCCATGTGCTCGGAGCGCACCTGGGGCGCCGACGAGTGGCGCGAGTTCGTGCTGGGGCACCCGCTCATGTCGCGCCTCGCGGCGCGCCTGGTCTGGGTGGCGACGCTGCCCGACGGCGGCTCGGCCGGTCCGCAGGTTGTTGCGTTCCGCCCCGGCGACGGCGGCGCGCTGATCGGCGTCGACGACACCGATGTCGTGCTGCCCGAGGACGCGACGGTCTCGGTCGCACACGCCGTCACCCTGCCGGCGGCTCGATCGGCTGCCCTGTCGAGTGCGCGGCCGGCTGCCCTGGCGGCGGACGCGCAGGAGGTGGCGGCGTGGCGTGGGCATCTCGCGGACTACGAGGTGAAGCCGCTGTTCGACCAGGGGCTCGACGCCGACGCCGTAGTACTGCCGGAGCTGGAGCCGGGTGCGAGGGAGATCGCGGACCATCGGGGCTGGCTGACCGACTCGTTCTCGATCCGCGGCCGGGCGACCAAGCTCGGGTACCAGCGGGCGGCGTCCGAGGACGGCGGCTGGTTTGACGCCTACACCAAGGAGTACCCGGGCCTCGGGGTCACTGCCCACATCTGGTTCACCGGCGCGTCCCTGCCCGAGGAGAACATCCCCGCAGCGGTCACGGAGCTCACGTTCCAGAGCGCAGAGGGCTGGAATGACGGCCGGAAGATCGAGGACCTGCCGGCCGCGCTCGTCGCCGTGTCGTACCAGGAGTACGCGACGGTGGCGCGGGCAGGGTCGTTCGACGCCGACTGGGTGAAGAAGAGCAGGTTCTGAGATGGCCGTGCTGGAACAGCCAGGACGCGAGGCAGGGCAGGAACAGCCAGTGCCGGCCGCGGTGTACGAGGAGGCGCTGGAGCCGCTGACGGCGTGGGGCCAGGACACGTTCGACCTGGCGGTGGGGTACGTGCGGGACGGCACGACGCCGGAGGTGCTGACCGCCCTGACCGAGACGCAGACGGTCGACCTGCGGTCGCTGACACATCGGCAGCACCGCACCGACGCCGGCCTCCTGGCGCTCGCCACCGTCTGCGCGACCGCCCTGGCCGCCACGATCGCGCGGCTGGGGCGGGTGCTCGCCGCGGCGACCGCCGAGCCGACGCCAGCGGGGGCTGTGCCTGTGGGATCCGGATCCGCAGGTTCCCTGCCAGCAGGGCCGGCGCGCGCCGCCGACGGCGTGCCCGACTGGCTGGGACCGTTGACGAACATGGTGGCGAACACCGAGTACCTCAGGTATCGGGATGTGGACGCCCGGAACGTGACCGTGCTGCGCGAGCGCTGGACCCCGCACTTCCTCCGTGAGGTCGCTCGTGCCGGTGGGGTGCCGGAGGGCGAGTGCGTGGCCGTCGTCCTCCGGGCGGTGCTGCAGCGGGACGCCGCGAGCGTCGCGTGGATCCAGCATCGCCGCGCAGAGCTGTCCGCCACCGACGCGATGGACGCCTTCCTGGCGGAGCACGCCGACGCGCTGCCGGGCGTGGTGCGCGGGCTCACGGCGTCGGGCAAGCAGGTGTTCCTCGAGGCCGCGAAGCGCGACCTGGCCGTGCACGGCGAGATGGTCGCCTCGCTCGCCGTCGACCCCACCAAGGGGGTGCGGGCCGAGGCCCGCCGGGTGCTCGCGACGCTTCCCGACGCCGACGCGGTCCGGCTGCTCGCGCCGCTGATGACCACGGCGGCGCCGTCCCGGCTGGGCGAGGTCGTGCGGCGGCTCGCGGCGCTGCGCGATGCCGAGCGCGATGCCGAGCGCGACGTCGCGCTCGAGCTGCCACCGTACGAGCCGCCGCGCGAGTTCGCGCTCGGCGCCGGCTTCGTCGCTGAGGCGCGAAGCCTTCCGGACGCGCCCTCCGATGAGGACCTGCGCGCCGTGGTCACCCTGATGAACGGCGACCTGACCGACGGCGGGAAACGCGTACGACGGCTTGTCGGGGATCGGTTCCTCGCGGGCTCGTGGTTGAAGTTCCACCTCGCGGAGCTGCCGCCCACAGCGCCGGTGCACCGCCTGCGGCTGTCGACGGCGCTCAGCGGGGGCGGGCTCGGCCGCTGGGAGTGGCTGATGTGGCTGGAGGAGACCGCCACCGAGCACGGGGACCTCAGGGCCGCGCACGACGTGCTGGCCCAGGACGGGACGGCGGACCCGGAGAAGATCATCGGGGACGCCATGTTCCAGTACACGATCGACGCCTCGCGCCTCGTGGACAAGGTCTGGCCGTACTTCGCGGAGCGTGTCGACCTACTCGTGCCGCACCTGGCGCCGCGGGAGCGGGACTACGAGTCGATGTACGCGTTCGAGCGGGCGCTGGCGATCCTCGGGGAGTTCCCCGCGCTCCCTGCCGCTGCTCGCGGCCCGCTGGGTGAGGTCGCGCTGACCGGGGGCAAGAAGGCTCGGCTGGCCGCGCAGGAGGCACTCCAGCCGAGGCGGTCCGCCTAGCCCACGGGGATGTCAGTGACCCCCGATACCTTGACGCACAGCACACCGCCGGCACTCGAGACATAGGCACCGAAGGACGTCATGACCACCACGGATACCAGTACCTCTGCAGGCCCCACGGTCGGCACCACCATCGATCTCGGCGCCGGTTCCGGCAACGATGCCGGCGTCGAGATCCGCCCGCCCGCCGAGATCCGCTACGCCGGCGAGCTGGCGACGCTCGACTCCTGGGACACCGAGCGCGGGCACGAGCGGCCGCCCGGCTGGCGGCTGAGCCCGCGGGCGGTGCGGGCGTTCGTCGTCGGCTCGGCGGAGCTCGGCGTGAGCCGCAAGTTCTACGGCGACGACCCGCTGGTGGACCGCGCCGTCGTCTCGCTGATGGGACGGCAGGGCCTGATGCTCGTCGGCGAGCCCGGCACGGCGAAGTCGATGCTGTCGGAGCTGCTGTCCGCGGCGGTGTCGGGTACATCGACCCTGACGGTCCAGGGCACCGCGGGGACGACGGAGGACCACGTGCGGTACTCGTGGAACTACGCGCTCCTGGTGTCCGAGGGGCCGAGCGAGCGGTCGCTGGTGCCGTCGCCGGTCTGCACGGGCATGCGTGAGGGCCGGGTCGTGCGCTTCGAGGAGATCACGCGCTGCGCCCCGGAGATCCAGGACACCCTTGTGTCGATCCTGTCGGAGAAGCAGCTCATGGTCCCCGAGCTCGGGCCCGACGCCCGGGTGGCGGCCCGGCCCGGCTTCACCGTGATCGCGACGGCGAACCTGAAGGACCGCGGCGTGCACGAGATGTCCGCGGCCCTCAAGCGCCGGTTCAGCTTCGAGACCGTGGCCCCGGTGCGCGACCGCGCGTTCGAGATCGAGCTGGTGCAGCGTCAGCTCGAGGCCGAGCTGGGACCAGGGTCGGGTTCCGGCGGCGACCGGCCCGAGGTGCCGCGCGACGTGCTGGAGGTGCTGGTCACCGTGTTCCAGGACCTCCGGACGGGCAGCACGCACGAGGGTGCGCCCGTCAAGCGGCCGGAGACGGTGATGTCCACCGCCGAGGCGGTCAACGTCGCGGTGGCCGCGTCGCTCGAGGCACGCTACCTCGGCGACGGCACCGTGACGGCCGCGGAGGTCGCGCGCCAGATTGCGGGCGTGGCGCTCAAGGGCGAGGAGGAGGACGCGCGCCGGCTGCGGCACTACGTCGACAACGTCGTGCGCGAGCGCGCCCGGCACGACAAGCGCTGGAAGGCGTTCTTCACGGCGGCGGAGCCGCTGTGGCGGTGAGCGGCGGGGCTGCTGTGGCGGTGAGCGGCGGGGCTGCCGTCCAGGTGCGGGACAGGGCGGCGGTCCGGCGCGTGGGAACCGTCTGGGACCTGGCGCCCGAGCGCCTGCGTGTGGCCGCGGACGCCGTCGGCCGGCTGCGGGCCGAGCGCGGCATCCACTTCGCGCCCGTGCGGCACCACAGCCCCGCGTGCGCGGTCGCGGTGCGTGCGGCGATCGAGGAGCTGCGCCCGGCGGCCGTCCTCATCGAGGGGCCGGAGGAGTTCACGCGGCTCATCCCCGACCTGCTGCACGAGGCGACGCGGCCGCCCGTCGCGGTGCTCAGCCTCGGCGGGCCGCGCGCTGCCTCGGGCACGCGCGCCGGCGAGGACGAGGGCGGGGAGGGCGCCGGCTTCTACCCGCTCGCGTCCTTCTCCCCGGAGTGGGTAGCGCTGCGCGCGGGGCGCGACGTCGGCGCGGAGCTCGCGTTCGTCGACCGGTCCTTCGGGGAGCTGTCGGCCGAGGAGCGCGCAGCGTCCGGCGCGGGGAGTGGGCGCGGGAGTGGGAGCACGGGCGGGAGCGACGCCCCGGGCGACGTCAGGCAGAGCGATGCCGCGCGCCCCGACCCGTTCGCGCGGACCCTCATGTCCGAGCGGTACCTGGCGCACTCGGAGGCGATGGCCACGCTCGCGCGTCGGCTCGGCTGCCGTGACCACGACGAGGTCTGGGACCACCTGTTCGAGGCGCGGGGGAGCGCCGAGCTGTCCGACTGGCGCACCGTGTTCGACGACGTCTTCGCCTGGGCCGCGCTCGCCCGCCTCGACTACGAGGAGGGCGTGCTCGCCGCGGACGGCTCCCTGGGCCGAGAGGCGCGGATGGCGGCCCGGATCGCCGAGACCGCTGACCGCCTGGCCACCGACCTGACGGACGCCGACCGGCTGACTGCTGACCGGCCGGAAAGGGACACCGCCCCGGTGCTCGTCGTGACCGGGGCGTTCCACACGCTCGCGCTGGTGGAGGCGTTGTCCGGCGCGCCGGAGGGCGCTGCGGTCCGCGACCGGCAGCCCGAGGGCGGCTTCGGGCCGACGGCGGAGGGCGAGGCCTGGCTCGTGCGCTACGACCACGAGCGGCTCGACGGGCTGCGCGGGTACGGCGCGGGCATGCCCTCGCCCGGCTACTACGAGCGCCTGCACGCGGCGCACCTGCGGGAGCTGGGGCTCGACGGCGCACCGACCGGTCCCGTCGGAGCCCGCGCCCTCGCCACCGAGATCCTCGTCGACGTCGCGCGCGGCGCCGCCGGCCGAGGCCACGCCGTGAGCCTGCCGCAGGTCAGCGCGGCGGCCGAGGCGGCGACCCGGCTCGCGGACCTGCGCGAACGCACCTTTCCGTGCCGCACGGACCTGCTCGACGCGATGCGGTCGTGCTACGTGCAGGACGACGGCGGCGTCGGCGGACCCGGCGAGCCCGAGCGGCCGCTGGGACTGGCGATCGCGGAGGTGTTCGGCGGCCGGTCGCTCGGCGACGTGCCGCCAGGCAGCGCTTCCCCGCCGCTCGTACGGGACGTCCGCGAGCGGGTACGCGCGGTGCGGCTCGTCGTCGACGACTCGGTGCCGCGCACGGCCCGCCTGGACGCACGGAGGACGGCGTCCCACCGGGCGAAGCGCCAGGTGCTGGCGCTGCTCGACTTCGTCGGCGCGGGCTTCGGGCAGCTCGTCTCCGGACCGGACCACGTGGCGGGCCGCGGGCTCGGCCTGATCACGGAGGAATGGCAGTACTGCTGGACGCCGCTCGTCGAGGCGCGCCTGGTGGAGATGGTGCACCTCGGCGCGACGCTGGACGCGGTGGCAGTCGCGCGGCTGTACGAGGTGGAGAGCAGGCTGGCGGGCACGGGAACCGGAGCCGCGGCCGGAGCAGTCGCCGGAGCGGTCGCGGAGTCCGCCTCCGTCGACGCCGTCGCCCGGCTCGTGGCGCAGACGCTGGTGATCGGCATGGGCTCGCACCTGCCCCGGATCGTCTCGCTGCTACGCACCACCCTGGACACCGACCGCGACCTCGATTCCGTGGTGTCGGGTGCGCGGCGGCTGCTCGGTCTGTGGCATGCGCGGGTGGAGCTCGGCGCCGAGGAGCACGCGGGCGAGCTGCTCGACCTCGTGAGCCAGGCGCTCGCGACGGCCGCCTACCTCGTCGGCGACCTGGGCAGGACGCGGCCCGAGGACGAGGACGCGGCCATCGGCACGCTGATCGACCTCCGCTCGCTGCTGCGGGACGCGGGTGCGGCGGGCGACGGGGTCCCGGACGGCGTCGGCCAGGCTGGCACCGGAGCACGGGGTGGGGACGGCGTCGGCGCGGCGAACCGCACCGCCGTCGTGCGCGAGCTCGCCCGCCTCCGGGACGACGAGCGCACGGCGCCCGCCGTGGCGGGCGCCCTGCTCGCCCTGGGTTTCACCGACGGCGAGGTGCCCGACGACGTCCTGGTCACCCGGGTGCGCGGCGCCCTGACGGCGGGCGCGGACCCGGGCGCGGCGGTGCGGTTCCTGGGCGGCGTGATGCGCGCTGCGCCGGACCTGATCCTGCACACGCCCGAGATGTTCGACGCCGTCGACGACGCCCTGCGTGCGCTGCAGGGCGACGCGTTCCTGGCGGTGCTGCCGGATCTGCGGCGGGCCTTCACCTGGCTGCGCCCCACCGAGACGCACCAGCTGGCACGACGGGTGGCCGAGCGCACCGGTACGCGCGCGGACCAGGTGGACGTTCGGGTGGCCCTGTCCGAGGAGGACCTGGCAGCGGGCCTCGCCCTGGACCGCGAGCTGTCGGCGGTGCTGGAGCGTGACGGGCTGGCCCACTGGGGCGCTGCCCCAACGGGAGGAGCAGCATGACCACGATCTCCGACGACGAGGCCGCCCGGCGCTGGCGGCTGGTGCTGGGCCGGTACGCGGCCGACCAGCTGACCGCGGGGCAGCAGGACGAGGGCCTGGAACGGTCCCTGCGCTACCTCTACGACCGCGAGTACACGGCCCGCGGCCACCGCATCGGCCGGGACGAGGACGGAGGGCGCGTCGGCGGGAGACGCGCCGGCGGGGGCGCCGGCCTCGGCGCGTCCCAGCCGCACGCCGTGGACGTGACGGCGCTCGGCTGGCTCGACGAGGCCGGGCGCCTGTTCCCGCGCGAGACCTTCGAACGTATGCAGGTCGACGCCGTTAGCAGGTACGGCCTCACCGAGCTGCTGCAGGACGAGACCGCGCTCGAGACCCTCGAACCCTCGCGCGAGCTCGCCGTCGCGATGCTGCAGGTGCGAGGCGCCCTGAACGACCGCGCGGCGGCGGGCCTGCGCCGCGTCATCCAGCGCGTCGTCGAGGACATCGTGAAGCGGCTGCGGCCCCGGTTCACGACGGCGGTCAACGGCCGGATCGACCGGTCACGCCGGTCGATGCACCGTGTCGCGCGGAACTTCGACTGGAAGCGCACGCTGCGGGCCAACCTCGGCCGGGTCGACGCCGACGGCCGCATGACGGTGCAGGACGTGCGCTTCTCCGCGCGGGCGAGACGGACCCTGACCTGGGACGTCGTCCTGCTCGTCGACCAATCGGGGTCGATGGCGTCGTCGCTCCTGTACTCCGCGGTGTGCGCGGGAATCCTCTCGGGCCTGCCCGGCATCAACGTGCGGCTGTACCTGTTCGACACGTCGGTGGTGGACATGTCGCACGTGGCCGACGACCCGGTCACCGTGCTGATGACCGCGCAGCTCGGCGGTGGCACCGACATCGCGAAGGCTGTGCGGCACGCGGAGCAGCAGGTGCGGAACCCGTCGCGGACCGTGGTGGCGCTCGTCAGCGACTTCTACGAGGGCGGCTCGGTGTCGAACCTGCTGGCGACGGTGCGGCGGATGGCGTCGTCGGGCGTCACGATGCTGGGGCTCGCCGCCCTCGACGAGGCGGCGGAGCCCGTCTACGACCAGGGCACCGCGCGGCACCTCGCCGAGTGCGGCATGGAGGTCGCTGCGCTCACGCCGGAGCGGTTCGCCGAGTGGCTGGGAGAGGTGCTCTCGTGAGCGAACCGACAACCTACGCCTGGGCCGCCGCCTATGCGGGCCTGGACGACGACGCACTCAAGGCCCTCGGCAACCCGGGCCTCCTGCGCCGCGCACGCAAGGACACCGCGACCGCGGTGTCCCACGGTCCGCAGGGCGCGGTGCTCGACGTGTCCGGAGCGTCCGTCCGCGTGGACGGCCGCGGCCCGGCGGCCGTCTCCTGCGACTGTCCGACGGCGGGCGTGTGCCAGCACGTCCTGACCGCCTGCCTGTGGGCGATGAAGCTCGCGCCTGAGGCGCCAGCTCCTGGTGGGTTGCCGTCCGGTGCCCAGCTGTCCGGTGCTCAACTGTCTGGTGCTCAACTGTCCGGGGCGCCACTGGCGGAGGCGCAGCTCGCTGACGCGGGCGGCGTGGTCGCGCAGGCGCTCCCCGCGACGTCCGGAGCGGCCCCGACAAGGGCGTCGCGAAGCGCATCCGAGGCCCTGCAGAAGCGCCGCCGTGAGGCGCTCGCCGAGGTGCGCGACGTCGTGGGCCGGCTCATGTCGGGCGGGCTGTCCCACCTCGGCCCCGACGATGCCGAGTCGCTGAGCGCGCTGGCTGGCCGGGTGCGGCTGGCCGGCTTCGAGCAGATCGCTTTCGACGAGGTCGGCGGCGTGCGGTTCGACGGTCTGCTGCGCGTGGCGGGGGGCCTCGTCGCGGGCCTCGCGGGGCGGGACGACGCCGTCGCCGAGTCCGACCTGCTCGACGCGTTCGCCGAGATCTGGGCGATGTGCGAGGTGTTGCAACGCGCGATGGACACGGGCCGACGGGCCGACGCCGCGCCGGGCACCATCGCCACCGCGGGCGCGGGCGGCGACCGAGGCGCCAAGGGGAGTCGCAAGGGAACGGGCAAGGCCACGGGCGACGACGAGGAGGTCGACCTCGCGCGCTGGGTTCCGCTCGGCGTCCGGTGGTGGACCTCGCAGAGCGGGTCGCGCGGGCTGGCCTACCTGGGCTGGGACGCGGAGGCCGGCGCGGCCTCCGAAGCAGGCGCATTCGAGACTGGTGCATCTGAGACTGGCGCAGCAGGGACAGCCGCAGCAGGGACAGCCGCATCCGAGACAGCCGCTTCTGAAACAGCCGCATCCGAGACAGCCGCAACAGGTACAGCCGCAGCAGGGACGGGCACGTCCGAGACAACCGCCGGTCGGGTGCGGCAGGTCGTGACGGGCCGCCCGTCGGGCACCGATCCGAGGTTCCAGCGCAGCTGGACCAGTCCGCTGCTGTGGGGCAGGTCCCTGAGCGGCCTGTGCGAGGGCGCACTTGCCCTCACCGGGGTGCGGATCAGGCCTGATGGCATGCTGGGCGCCGGTGGGAACCCGGTGGTCCGTCGCCTGGGTGCTGGGTCCGATGGTGCGGGGTCCGACGGCGCCGGGTTCGACCTGGACGAGCTCCGTGCCATAGCCGAGCGCACGGGCGCCGGTGTGGCGCCGCGCGACGTCGTCGGGTTCGGGCGGCGTCCGGCGAATGTACGGCTGGTGCTGGTCCGCGACGTCGGCGAGGTCGGGATCGACGAGGTCCGGCAGGAGATGACGCTCTCCGTCGTCACCTCGGACGGCGAGACGCGCATGCTGCGTCTGCCGGTGGCGGGCGAGCATGCGGTCGAGACGCTGCTGTCGGTCAGGTCGAAGCTGGTAGCGGTGACGATCGAACGCCGCGAGGACCGCGACGAGCCGGTCGGCCTCTTCGTGCGGGACTCGTCTCCGAACAAGGGCGGCGCGATCAGGCTGGTCAGCCCGACGGTCACTCCGGCGTGGTCGCTCGAGAGCAGCCACTGGGACTTCTGGCGCAGACGGATCCGCAAGCTCAAGGCGCAGGCCTCGTCGGCGAAGACCGTCCGGCCCGTCGCCGCGCCGCCGTCCCCGGTGCGCCGCGTGACGCTGCTGCTCGGCGACGTCCTCCTGGCGGCCGCGGCGACAGGGCGGCCGGCGCTCACCGCGCGGCAGCGGTCCGACGTCGAACAGGCGCGCGCCCTCGCGCGGGACCTCGGGCTCGCCACGCTGGAACGGACGGCAGGCGGGCTGCTGGTCGGCGACCTGACTCCGCCGGCGGTGTTGCATGCGGCGTTCGTTGTGGGGAGGGCCAGAGCCGTGGCCGACGTAGCGGGCTGACCGGGGCCGCGGCACGCTGCGTCGGCCCCGGTCGCGGCCCGCTCGCGAACCCGGCTGGTACTGGTTCACGCGGCGCGCCTGGCCACGTCCGGCACGGTGCCCGCCGGGGTGATCACGCGGCCGTGCCGGTCGATGAGCGTCCAGCCGGAATGGCGCGTTCCGTCCGGGTTCCCGGTCCAGCGCATGCTGACGCCGGTGGTGTCGACCAGGTCGTGGTGGTGCCAGCAGAGCAGGGCCGCGTTGCGCACGCTGGTCTCTCCGCCGTCGGCCCAGTGGCGTTCGGCGTGGTGGACCTCGCAGCGTGCGGGAGGCTGGGTGCAGTCGGTATAGACGCAATGCTTGTCACGGGCGATCACGGCGCGGCGCATCTGCCCGGTGACGGTGCGTCGCGCACGGCCGACGTCGAGCACCTGGCCGTCCGGCCCGAAGACCACCCGCGTGAGGGCGGAGTCGCAGAGCAGGCGCCGCAGGGTGGTCGTCGGCACGAGCGACGCGGAAATGCCGAACCGGGCGGGCGCTGCGGTGACGTCGGTCAGGCTCGTGGGCGCGTCGAACAGGCCGCCACCGGCGCCACCGCCGCCACCGCCGTCGCAGTCGCCGCTGCTCTCGCCGCCATTGCCTTCAGCATGGCGGCCGTCGCCCGAGGGCGCACGGAACCGGGCCTTCAGACGCGTGAGCTCGGTCCAGGACACCGTCACGGTGACCTGCGGTCGCACAGCAGCGCCGGCCCCGGTGTGTCCGTTGTCGAGGACCGTTCGCGCGAGGTCCGCAAGTGCCTGGGCGCGGCGCTGGGTGGGCGTGCGGTCGTCACCCGGCGTTGGTGCACCCGTCACCGAGTCCATCGCAGCGCGCAGGGCCTCGCCGTGCTCGTCGGTGAGGAACCCGTCGACGTGGTAACCACCGAAAGTCTTGGCCACGTCGAGGTGCTCGCGCTCGGACGCCTGCTTGTAGCCGCGCTCGTCGGACTCCGGGTCGGCAACGCGTGCGAACCGGTCCACGAACCGGCGGAACACGAGAGGGCCGTGCTGATCGGCTAGGTCCAGCAGCAGCTCCTCGCCGGTCGGGCCTGGAACCGTGCCCTCGGCCGAGCCGCTGGCCGGTTCCTCAGCACCCTCCTCAGCGGCGTCGCCCGTCGGGCCACCCTCATCGTTCGGTGTGTCATCCCCGTCCGGCGCGTCCGGGACCCCAGCCGTCGCGTCGTCCGCCGTCGGGTCGACCGGAGCGACGAGTGCCTTGCGTCGTTCGTCCGACGTCGGGCCGACGTCCACCATTGCCCGTACCTGGTCCATGCCGAGCCGTCCGCTGAGGGCCGCGGCCAGCGTGGCCGGAAGGTGCTCCAAGAGCCGCCCGGCGGTGAGGACCTCCCTGCCCGCGGTGCGCATGGTGACCTTCTCCCGGCGGGCGAGCCAGGTCCGAAACGTTCGCGATCCGTCGAGCGCCCACATGCCGTCGGCCTCTATCCGGTGCAGCCAGGTCATCCTGAGTATGTCCAGCTGCGAGCACACCGTGCGCAGCAGCGGTGACGCGGCAGTGAGGCGTGCGCCCATTCCGGAGCCGCTGCCCATGTCGGCGCTGTTCAGCGCTGCCGGACCCGCCGCGCTGATCAGTTCGCGGGTCAGTGCCTCGACGTCCGCGAGGATCTCTTCGAGCGAGCGGGCACCGGCGGGTGCGGTCGCGCTCGGCTGTGTCAGCACCATGCGGTTCACCTCCCTCGACCTGACGTACCCGGCACCGTGCCGGGAACACATCGAGACTATCGAACGTGTGTACCTACTGCTAGGCGAACTTAAGATCTGTGGATAACGCATGGCCAGGCGGAAATGGGCATCTGCCGGGCTCGCCCATCGCCGGAAAGGCACCCCGAGAGCGACGGCCGCCGAGTGTCAGTGGCCCACGGCAGACTGAGCCCATGCACACAGCGATCTCGCGGGAAGGTTCGGGCATCGGCCTACGGCCGGTGTCCGACGCCGGTGCGCCCGCGGGGGAGCCACGCGTCATCGAGTCGTCCGGCCTGGCCCAGGAGGTGGCCGCTGAAGAGGCGTCCGACACCCGCTGGACCTGGGACGACACCAACAACTGGTACCCGGCCCTCCTGGCCGACGGCGTCCGGGTCGACCGCGCGCACGACCTCCGGCTGGCGCACGCGATCCTCCGGGCGTCGGCTCTGTCGGCACGCACCGCCCTCGCCGAGGCGGGTCCCACGGCATGGGACCGCCTGGCACCCGTTCCACCCCCGGGCGGCCCGACGGCGGCCGCGCTGCTTCGTCCCGAACGGCACCCCGGCTCCGAGCCACTCTTCGACCTCGGCGAGATCACCGCGCCCGCGACCCGGGAACGGCCCGCGGGGGACCGGCGGGATCCCGGCGCGGGACCGAGCAACGAAGGGCCTGACGAGCCCCTCGACCCCGCCACCGAGCTGGCCGCCCAGCTCGCCGCGCTCAAGGAGAGCACCGACCCCGGCCGCCTCCGGCTGCTCCTCGCGGCCGAGTCGGCGGGGGCGCTCGCGGCCGCCGAGATGCACCACGCCGGGCTCCCGTGGCGCGGCGACATCCACGACGAGATCCTCACCGAGGCGCTCGGCCCGCGGCCTCGGCCGGGAGCGCGTCCGGCGAAGCTCGAGGAGCTGGCCCACCGCATCCGGGACGCCCTCGACGCCCCGCCGACGCTCAACCCCGACTCCCATCCGGACCTGCTGCGCGCCATGGAGTACGCGGGCGTGGGTGCCCGCAGCCTGCGCAAGTGGGAGCTGGAGAAGCTCGACCACCCGGTGATCGCCCCGCTCCTGGAGTACAAGGGGCTCTACCGCCTCTACACCGCGAACGGCTGGAACTGGATCGACACCTGGGCGCCGGACGGCCGGTTCCGCATGGAGTACGTGGTGGGCGGCGTGGTCACGGGCCGTTGGGCGAGCACCGGAGGCGGCGCGCTGCAGCTGCCGCACAACGTCCGGCGGGCGGTGGTCGCCGACCCGGGCTGGACCTTCGTCGTGGCCGACGCCGCACAGCTCGAGCCGCGCGTCCTGGCCGCCCTGGCCCGCGACGAGCGCATGGCGGCAGCAGGCCGCACCAAGGACGGCGCGAGCACCGACATGTACGCGGGGATCGTCGCGACGGGCGCCGTCGACTCCCGCGAGCACGCGAAGGTGGGCATGCTCGGCGCCATGTACGGCGGGACCACGGGCGTCAGCGCGCAGGTGCTGCCGCGGCTCGCCCGCGCGTTCCCGCAGGCCATCGACCTGGTCGAACGCGCGGCACGCGCCGGGGAGCGTGGCGAGGTCGTGAGCACCCGGCTCGGCCGCAGCTCGCCCCGGCCGGGGGAGTCGTGGGCCGCGACGCAGGGCTCCGCATTCGACGAGGACGCCGGGGCCGACGCGCAGTCCCGCGCGCGCAGCCAGACCCGGTCCTGGGGCCGGTTCACGCGGAACTTCGTGGTCCAGGGCACCGCCGCGGAGTGGGCGCTGTGCTGGATCGCGTCCATCCGCCGTCGGCTCTGGGCGCTGGGGGAGATCTCCAGCTCCGCCACGGCCGGGCTGGCGCCGCCGCCCTTCGACCGCCGTCCGCACCTGGTGTTCTTCCTGCACGACGAGGTGGTGGTGCACGCCCCGGCGGCGCTCGGCGACGTCGTCGCTCAGGAGGTGCGGGCCGCCGCCGAAGAGGCCGGCCGGCTCCTCTTCGGCGACTTCCCGGTGGACTTCCCGCTCAGCGTCGCCGTGACCGAGAGCTACGCGGATGCCAAGGGCTGAGCGGGCCCGTAGCGCCCAACCTCAGGTCCGGCGCGCGTCAGACCCGCGCCCCGCCGTCCAGCACCGCCTTCAGGGACGCCTCCAGGATGTCCACACCCGCGTGGAGGTCGTCCTCGCCGATGGTGAGGGGCGGGGCGATGCGGAAGATGCCGCCCATCCCGGCGAGCTGCACGATGTTCATGTGCAGGCCCCGCTCCAGGCAGGCCGTGGTGACCGCGCCGCCGAGCGCATCGGCGGGCGTCTTGCTCTTCTTGTCCTGGACGAGCTCGATGCCCTGGAACAGGCCGCGGCCGCGAACGTCGCCGACGACGTCGTGGCTGTCGCGGAGCGCCACCAGCCGCTCGGTGAGCTGAGCGCCCAGCCGCGCCGCGCGCTCGACGAGCCGCTCCCGCTCGATGACGTCGAGGACGGTCAGCCCCACGGCCGCCGCCAGCGGGTCGGAGACGTGCGTCGTGTAGAACAGGAACCTGCGGTCGTGGCAGACCTGCTCGATCTCGGCACTGGTGACGACGGCCGCCAGCGGCAGCCCGGCGCCGAGAGTCTTCGACAGCGTCAGGATGTCCGGGACGACGCCGTCCCGCTCGAACGCGTACATGTCCCCGGTGCGGCCGAGGCCGGTCTGCGCTTCGTCGAGGATGAGCAGCATCTCGCGCTCCTCGCACATCTCCTTGAGCCGCCGCAGGTACCCCGGCGGCAGGTCGAGGATCCCGCCGGAGGACAGGATCGGCTCGACGAGGCAGGCGGCGAGGCTGCCGGCGGACTGCTGGTCGACGAGCGCGAACCCGTAGGCCAGCTCGGCCTCCCAGTCGTACGACCCGTCGGGCGCCCGGAACGGGGACCGGTACGCGTTGGGCGAGGGCAGCGCGAGATTCCCCGGCGTCGGCGGGCCGTAGCCGCGCCGTCCGGCGGAGAAGGTGGCGGACGCGGCGCCCTGCGTCATGCCGTGCCACGAGCGGTCGAACGAGACGATCTCGTAGCGGCCGGTGAAGAGCTTGGCCATCTTGATCGCGGCCTCGTTCGACTCGGCCCCGGTGCTCAGCAGCAAAGCCTTGTTCAGCGGGTCCGGCAGGGTCGCGGTGAGCCGGTCGGCCAGGCCCAGGACCGGGGCGCTGAGCATGCCGCTGAACAGGTGGTCCAGCGAGGCGACCGCCGACGAGACGGTGGAGACGATGTCCGGGTGCGCGTGCCCGAGGATCGAGCTCATCTGCCCCGAGGTGAAGTCGAGGATCGGCGTGCCCTCGCTGTCGAAGACGTATGCGCCCGAGGCACGTTCGATGAGCCGCGGAGTGAAGGTCGGACCGTAGCGGATCAGGAGTCGGTCGGCCTCGTCCAGGAACGTCGTGTCCATCGGGATCCCTCTCTCTGGCTGTCAGGCGTTCAGCAGTCCGATCGCCGCGGTGACCACCAGCGCGGAGCGCAGCGCGGCGTCGTCGACGTGGGTGAGGAACTCCGTGCCGTCCGGCGCGCACAGGTCCGAGAGGGCCCGCACCGACACGAAGTCGACACCGAAGTTGTGGCAGAGCTGGGCCAGGGCCGCCGACTCCATGTCGATGGCGAGCATGTCCGGGAAGTCGGAGCGGAGCCGGACTGCCAGGTCGGCGGTCGCGAAGATCTCGCCGGACCCGATGGTGCCCTCGCGCAGGACCAGACCAGCCGGGGCCCGGCCCGCCGAGCCCGGGGCCGCCGAGCCCGGGAACCCCGGGTCCTGGGCCCGGATGCTCGCCACCGCGCGCCGGACGGTATCGGTGAGCCCGGGGGCGGCGTCGTACGCCTTGGGCATGCCCGGCACCTGGCCGAGCTCGTACCCGAAGGCGCGGGCGTCGGCGTCCGCGTTCACGAGCTGTACGCCCAGCACGACGTCGCCCACGGCGACGTCCTTCGCAAGGCCGCCCGCGCTGCCCGCGCTGATCAGCGGGACGTCCGCGCCGTACCGGTGGATCGCGCTCATCCCGGCGGCGGTCGCGTTGACGAAGCCGATGCCGGTCCGCATCAGCACGACCTGCCGGCCGGCCAGCGTGATCCGCCGGTGCTCCGCGAAGCCCACGCGCTCCGGCTCGCCCACCTCGGACGCGAGGGAGAGGAAGGGCGCGGCCTCGTCGTCCATCGCGACCAGCACGACGGCGACGGGTGTCTCGGCGGTCACGCGGTCGGCTCGGTGTCGGACCCGGACTCGGCGAACACCTGGGGCCACACCTCGCGCGCCGCGAGGAACGTAGCGGCCGCCTCCTGAGCGCCGGCGAGCGTGTGGTTCGCGCCCCAGCCACACTGCACCTCGTTGGCCGCGGGAACCTCGGTGGCCGTGAGGATGTCGCGCAGCGTCGCCTCGACGAGGCCGAGGACGTCCTCGTACGCGGGCTCGCCCTGCAGCATCAGGTAGAAGCCCGTCTGGCAGCCCATGGGCGAGAAGTCCAGGACGGCGTCGGAGTGGTTGCGGGAGTGCTCCGCGAACAGGTGCTCCAGCGAGTGAACTGTGGGCATCTCGAGGTGCGCGGTGTTGGGCTGCGTGAACCGCACGTCGTACTTGACGATCACGTCCCCTCCCGCGAGCTGCTTGCGGTCGGCGAGGCGCACGTACGGCGCGGCGACGGCGCGGTGGTCCAGGTTGAACGACTCGACGTTCATGCGGGGTGCTGACTCGGTCACGAGTACGAGCCTATGTCCTCTCGGCCGCCGAAACAGCCGCCAGAACGTGCGACCTGGCGTGCTCGACCGCGGCGGGGAGGTCGGCGAACAGGTGGCTCTCGTGCCGCAGCATCCGGTTCAGTCCCACAGCCTCCAGGAGCTTGCGGTGCTGCGGCTGGATTCCCTTGACCAGCACGGTGACGCTGAAGGACCGTAGCAAGATCACGCCCCGTTCGCCTGGCGAACGGCCTGATCTATGCGCCGCCGAGCGCCGTATAGATCGCGTTGTACGCGGGCTTCGGCGCGTAGTTCTCGTCCCACACGAGGGCCGCGCCCTGCCCGGGGAACGTGCCCGGGACCCACGAGTACCTGTCGGTGATGCCCCAGATGGTCACGCCCTGGCAGGCCTGCACGGCGAGGCAGGTGCGGAACACGCTCGCGTAGTCGCTCGCCTGCTGCTGCAGGTTGCCCGACGACGCCGGCGTGCTCATCCGGATGTCGAGCTCCGTGATGCGCACGTCCACCCCGAGGGCTGCGAAGCGCTCCAGGTTCTGCTGGAAGGAGGACGGCACCTGGCCGACGATGAGGTGCGACTGGAACCCGACGCAGTCGATCGGCACGCCACGTTGCTTGAAGTCGGCCACCAGGTTGTAGATCGCCGTCGACTTCGCGTTGACGCTCTCGACGGAGTAGTCGTTGATGCACAGCTTCACGTTCGGGTCGGCGGCCCGCGCGGCGCGGAACGCCGTCTCGATCCAGCCGTTGCCCATGCCGTTCTGCAGGAAGCTGGAGCGCCGCGAGCCGTCGTCGTTGAACGCCTCGTTCACCACGTCCCAGGCCTCGACCTGGCCCTCGAAGTGGTTGACGACGCCTGTGATGTGGTTGGTCATGGCGCCTTCGAGCGCGGCGCCGGACAAGCTCTGCGCCCAGCCGGGCGCCTGCGCGTGCCACACGAGCGTGTGCCCGTACAGCCCCTTGCCCGACGACGCCGCGTACTGCGCGACCTGATCGCCGGCGCCGAAGCTGAACTGGTTCGGCTGCGGCTCGGTCGCATCCCACTTCATGGCGTTTTCGGCCACGACGAAGTTGAACTCTGTGTCGGCGATGTTCCGGTAGGCCGTCTCGTTCAGGTAGTTGGCCGTCAGGGCGAACCCGATGTCCTTGCCCCGCGCGCTGGCGAGCTGCGCCAGGGTGTCCGCGGCGTCCGTATCGGCGGCGGCGTCGGCGGCATCGGCGGCAGTGCCCGCGGGCTCGTCGGCGGTTGCCAGAGCGAGGGGCGCGGTCGCGACGAGTGCGGCGGCGCCGGCCAGGGCGAGTGCGCCGAGTGCCGCCGTGCTCCTGAGCAGAGCCCTGTGCCGAGTCCCGGGCTGAGCCTCTGGCCGAGCTCCGGACCGAGCTCCGGCCCGAGCTCCGGCCAAGGCTCCGAGCCGGGCCCCGGGTAACGGCCCGCGCCGGCCTCCGGGCAGGGGAGCGGTGCTTCCGTGTGACATGTCGTCCTCCTCGTCGAGATCCGATGTCGTGCTGGCGTTGCTTGCGTCGCGGGGCCTCGTTGACCGGGCAGCCCCGCGACGCCGGGTGAAACCTTGCCGCGAAAACGTTGTCGTGACCAGCTGCTTAAACGATTCGGGCCGCGCGTCGCGCGGACACGCCGGGTGCAGCGCCGCGTACTACGCTTCCAGACGTGAGCAGCAGCGACGCCCCCGCGCCCGAGACAACCGGCGGCACAGCGCCCGAGACGTCCAGCGGCGCAGGCGGTCCGACGGCGCCGCCGTCCGGCACCGCACACCCCACGCTCGCGCAGGTCGTGGGCGCCCTCGACCGGCTCTACCCGCCGTCGACGGCGGAGGGCTGGGACGCCGTCGGACTGGTAGCCGGGGACCCGGCAGCGCCCGTGCGCACGGTGCTGTTCGCGGTCGACCCGGTGGCCGCCGTCGTCGACGAGGCCCTGGACTGGGGCGCCGACCTGCTCGTCACGCATCACCCGCTGTTCCTGCGCGGCGTCAGCTCCGTGGCCGCGACCACCTTCAAGGGATCGGTGGTGCACCGGCTCCTGACCGGCGGCTGCGCCCTGCACGTCGCCCACACCAACGCCGACGCCGCCCCGCGCGGCGTGGCGGACGCCCTGGCCGACCTCGTCGGCATCACCGACCGGCGCCCGCTCGAGGTGAGCGCCGGCGGCGAGACGCACGACCTGTCCCACGGCCTGGCCCCGGGCGCGGGTCACGGGACGGACTACGGCACGGACCGCGGCATCGGCCGCGTCGGGCGCCTCGCCGAGCCGACCACGCTCGCCGACTTCGCCCGCCGCGTCGCCGCGGTGCTACCCGCCACCGCCCAGGGGATCCGCTTCTCCGGCGACCCGGAGGCGGTGGTGACCACGGCCGCCGTCCTCGGCGGGTCCGGCGACGGCTACTTCGACGCCGTCCGCGCCGCCGCCGCCGACGTGTACGTCACCTCGGACCTGCGCCATCACCCCGCCTCGGAGCTGCGCGAGCGGGCCGAGTTCGAGTCCCGCGCGGACGGCGGCCGCGGGCCGGCGGGCACCCCCTTCCTCGTCGACACCGCCCACTACGCGAGCGAATGGCCCTGGCTGCGCTACGCCGTCGAGGACCTCGGAGCGGCGCTCGCGGCGGACGGGCTCGCGGTCGAGGCCCGGGTCAGCGAGATCGTGACCGACCCGTGGACGGGCCAGGTCCCGTCCCGCTGAGCACCCCGGCCGTCCACCGAACGAGGCCCGCCCGAGTGGATCCGGCGCGGGCGGGCGCGGGGTAGCGTTGGACCACCCCAGAAACCCGACCGAGAGGACGCCTCCCGTGGCTACTGCACCACCCGAAGACCAGCGGAGGCTGCTGGACGTCCAGGCGCTCGACACCCGCGCTCAGCAGCTCGCTCACCAGCGCAAGAACCTCCCCGCGCTCGTGCAGCTGACGGATCTCGACGGCCGGATCGCCGACCTGCGCGCCTCGCTCGTCGAGTCGCGCACCCGGGTGGCCGACCTGAAGCGCGAGCTCGTCAAGGCGGAGACCGACGTCGAACAGGTCCGCAACCGCGCCGCGCGCGACCAGCAGCGGCTGGACTCGGGCGGCGTGAGCGCCAAGGACGCCGTCGCGCTCACCGACGAGCTCGGCTCGCTCGCCACGCGCCAGGCCGCGCTGGAGGAGATCGAGCTCGACATCATGGAACGGCTCGAGGCGCACGAGGACGCGCTCGCCAAGGTCGAGGCCGCCAACGACGAGCTGGTCGCGGAGAAGACGAGGGTCGAGGCCGAGCGCGACGCCGGCTGGGCCGAGATCGACGCGCAGGTCGCGACGATCGTGGGGGAGCGGGCGACGGCCGCCGACGGGCTCGACACCGCCCTGGTCACGCTGTACGAGAAGATCCGGACGCAGCTCGGCGGCACGGGCGCCGCGGTGCTCAACGGCAACCGGTGCGAGGGCTGCCGTATCGATCTTCCGCCGGGCGACGTCGCGGCGATCAAGGGCGCGGCGCCCGACGCCGTGGTGCGCTGCGAGGAGTGCGGCCGGATCCTGGTGCGAGTGGCCGGCGCGACGACCGGCGCTGCCGCGGGCTGAGCCCGGCGCCCGCCGTCGGCCCGCTTACTGACGGCGGCCGAGCGTCCCCCGCGCGAAGGCGGGCGCGAGCGGCACCAGCGCGAGCACGAGGACGGCGGGCAGGGCGAATCCCAGTCGGAGGTTGTCCGCCCCCACGAACCCCGTGAGCACCGCCCCGAGCAGCGCGCCCACGTAGTTGAACTGGTTGAAGCGCGCGATGACGGCGTCCGTGCGGGCCCGGTCGGTCTGGGGCGCGGGGCCGGCTGCGGCGTCGGGGGCAGCAGCACCCTGAGCAGCACCGGCCGCAGTCCCGGTCACGGGATCGGCCGCTGTACCCGCGGTCCCCGCCGCGATGCGCCCCGCCGCCGAGAAGCTGAGCGGTGCCACCAGCGCAATGGCCGCGCCGAGCACCGTGAAGCCGGCGACGGCCACCGGCCACGACGGCGCGAGCGCCACCAGGGCCAGTGCAGCGAACGCCACCACCCCGCCGATCCGGAGCACCGGCGTCACGCCGAACCGGGTGACGAGCTGCCCGCCCGTCAGGCGCACGACTATGGCCGTCACGAGGTAGGGGAAGGTCGCGAGCGCGACCAGGTTGCCCGGTGCGTCGAACGAGCGCGCCAGGTAGACCGGCCCCCAGGTCGAGGCGGTCGTGTCGACCATGTAGAACACGACCAGCCCGATTCCCACGAGCCAGATCGGCCGCCAGGGGACAGGGGTCGACCCCGCCTCGCTGGTCGAGCCTGTCGAGACCCCCGCCGGGCTCGTGATGCCACCCGCCAGCACCCCCGGTGCGATGAGCTGCGCCTCGACGGCGTGCGGAAGGAACGGCGCGAACGCCACGACCAGCGGGACCACCACGACGAACGCGCCGATCTCGGGGGCGAGCTGCCCCGTCGCGAGCACCAGTACGGTGGCGAGGATGCCGCCGGTCGTCCAGTAGCCATGCGACGACGGCAGGATGGGCCGGCCGTACCGGTGCTCGAGGTCGACGGCCTGCATGTTGCTGGTGGCGTCGACCAGCCCGAGCGCTATCCCGTAGACGGCCACCCCGCCCACGAAGAAGCCGATGGCGGGCGCGAGCGTGAGCGCCGGGACGGCGACGACCATCAGGGAGAGCCCCAGCCGGAGCATCGCGGCGCTGCCCACGCGCCGCGCCGCATGCTCGGCGATCAGGGACCCGACGCCGGCGAGCAGCACCATCATGAGCAGCAGCAGCGAGAGCGTCACCTCGTCCAGGCCCCACCGGTCCAGGAACCGGGGGAGCCGGGTGGTGAGGCTGATGAAGACGAAGCCCTGCGCGAAGAACGCCGCGGCCACTGCGATTCGGGAGCCCGTCAGGCTGCTTGTCCTCATGTCGGGTCATCCAACCGTTCGGTAGACGCCAGCGCCAGGGTTCGCCAGGTCTCACTTTGGTTGTGGGGGGGGTGGGTTTGGGGGACGCCGGCGCGGTGGGGGCACCAAAAAACCCCACACACAAAAGGTGTGGGGGGGGTGTTATG